>JAWVDC010000107.1:0-27180 GCA_033857715.1 Gaiellaceae bacterium
GCCGGCGTCACGGATTCGTATGGCCCGCAACTCGCCGGAATGCGCGACGGCCTCGGGTTTCTCCCTGGGAGTGCGTGTCCTCACTACGACGGAGAAGAGCGTCGGCGCTCGATGTATCAACGCCTCGTCGCCGACGGACTTCCCTCCGGCATTGCGCTGGACGACGCGGCAGCCGCGCGCTTCGACGGCACCGACCTCGCGGAGGTCGTCACCGCCTCGCCGGGGGCCGGCGGCTACCGCGTCGAGCCGACAGGCGAGACACGGTTGAGCTCCCGGGCGCTAGGCGCCAAGCGCCAGCCCGGTGAGCGGGTGCGTCCCCGAGCGGAGGATGTCCCGCTCGACTTCGATCCATGCGACCAGGTCGGCCGCGACCTCCTCGACGGAGAGCGCCGCGGTGTCGACCGTGTGCACCCTCCAGCGAGGGTCGCCTCGCTGCCAGTCGTCCCAGCGCGACCAGCGCATCTCATCCAGGGTCGCATCGATCCGGATGACCTCGCGCCGCGACGTCGGATCCTCCGCGTGCTGCCGCATCCAGGCCGCCCAGCCGAAGTACGCCTCGAGGTTGCCGCCGATTCTCTCGAGCCACTCCGGCCCACGTGCCTCGAGCCGCGCTAGACGCGTCGCGTCGTCGCAATCGAACAGGCAGGCCGAGACCGCCTCGAGTCGCGAGGCCGACGGTGTAGCGAGAAGCTCGCCGAGCGGAGTCTGACCCACGAGGAGCAGGTCGACTCCATCCGCCTGGTACTCGATCGCCCGCCGCGTCCACTGCTCGTACGCCCGGTGACGCCACGCCGTGTCCGCGCCGCGCGGGACGGCGATCTCGTCGAAGTCGTGCAGGGCTAGGCGCGAGACGCGCCCACGCAGCGCAGTGACCGCAGTCGTCTTCCCGGCTCCGCTCGACCCGAAGACGAGGAAGAGCACCGCGTCTAGCGGAGCTTGCCGAGCTCGGTGTAGAGCGCGGCCGCGGTGTCTACGCCCTGGTCGAGGTAGCGGTAGAGGATCCGCTCGTTCGGTGAGTGGACGTTCGAC
This sequence comes from Gaiellaceae bacterium, assembly GCA_033857715.1. Lineage (GTDB taxonomy): Bacteria > Actinomycetota > Thermoleophilia > Gaiellales > Gaiellaceae > Palsa-739. Next base: position 1,030 of record JAWVDC010000107.1, read on the forward strand.
TCCGGGGTTCCGAAGCCGGTGATGATCGTCGGGATCGCCTTCGCCTCGAGCGCGGGGACGATCGGGAGCGTGCCGCCCGAGCGGACGAGCAGCGGCCGCACGCCGAGCACCTGCTCGAACGCGTCTAGGCCGCGTTGGATCGGGGCGGAGTCGGGGCGCATGAGCCCTGCGGAAACGCCCTTCCACTCGATCTCGACGTGAGCGCCCGCGGGGGCGGCGTCGCGCATGAGCTTCTCCGCGGCCGCGCCGATCACGTCGACCTGCTGGCCCGGTGCGAGGCGGATCGTCACTTCGCCCGAGGCATGGACGGAAAGCGTCGTATTGCGGACGCCCGGCTTGCCGCCGATGATCCCGTTCACGTCGGCGGACGGCTCGGCGAGCGTGCGGATGTTGAACCGTTCCGCCGCGTCAGGGTCGAGCGGGCGCGCGCCCGCGAGCTCGAGCTCGTCGGCCCCGGACGGCAGCTGCTCCCAGCTCGTGAGCTCTTCGGCCGTCGGCGGGACGATGCCCTGCCGCAGGACGTCGGGCAGAAGACCGTTCGGCCCCGCGAGCACCGCCGAGAGGCAGCCCATCAGCACGTGCACGGCGTTGAGCGCCGCGCCGCCGTACATCCCCGAGTGCAGGTCGCGCTCGCCGGTCGTCACCTTGAGGTCGAAGCCGATCAAGCCGCGCGTCGCGAGGCTGAAGGCCGGCATGTCGATGCGCGTCATGCCGCCGTCGAAGATGACGCCCGCATCGGCGCCGATCTCGTCGCGCTCGATCCAGTCGACGATCGTCGTGCCGCCGATCTCCTCCTCGCCGTCGAACGCGAAGCGGAGATTGACCGGCAGCGCGCCGGCCTCCACGAGCCGCTGCGCGGCCTTGAGCATGATGAAGAGCTGGCCCTTGTCGTCGGTGATGCCGCGCGCGTAGGCCCAATCGCCGTTGACCGTCAGCTCGAACGGGTCCGTCTCCCACAGGTCGAGGGGCGCGGGCGGCTGAACGTCGAAGTGGTTGTAGACGAGGACGGTCGGCGCGTTCGCGGGATCAGAAGACGCCGGAACCTCTCCGAGCACGAGCTCCTTGTCGCCCCACGGCGTGAGCTGCGCGGTGCCGCGGCACTTCTCCCGGATGAACGCGGCCGCCCACTCGCCGGCGCGCTTCACGTCCTCGCGATGCGCGGGATCGGCGCTGATGCTCGGGATCGCGATGAACTCCCGGAGCTCGGCGAGGGAAGCGTCGTCCATGCGCCGATCCTATGCTGCGGGCGCGCGTCGCGGAGCGCGTCAGTCGATCTCGAACGCGACGAACACGAGCCAGCCGAGCACGAGGTCGAGGCCGCCGCTCGCAAGCGCGGCGGCGCGGACGGCCCCGCCTCGTGACCCCCGCAGGGCCAGCAGGACGAAGGCGGCGGCTCCCAGTCCCGCCACGCCCATCGTCGCCAAATAGAGGGCGCGTTCCCCGCCATCGCCCCGGAGGCGCCAGGCGCTCTGCCCCTCGGACGACGGCAGCGCCCGCAGGACGTAGCCGGTGACGAGCCCCGCGAAGACGACGTTGAGCGCCGTTCCCGCGACGCACGTCCACGGCGGGCGCGTCCGTAGCGCAAGGGCGATGAGACCGAGCGCAGCCAGCAACGCGAGCATCGGCACAGGTAGATCCTCCCGTACCGAGGAACGCCGGTCTAGGCGACGTCTGACAGCGAGACGGCGTCAGCCATCGCGCGGAGCTTCTTGAGGCTCTGGTTTTCGATCTGGCGGATTCGCTCGCGCGTGACGTTGAACGCCTGGCCGACCTCGTCGAGCGTGCGGGGGATCTCGCCGGAGAGCCCGAAGCGCAGCTCGAGGATCCGCCGCTCGCGGTGCGTGAGCGCGGCGAGCACCCGGTGGAGGTGCTCGTTGCGGAGCGTCCGGTCGGCGACCTCGTCGGGAAGCGGCGAGTTCTCGTCGCGCAGGAGTTGCCCGAACTCGGCCTCGTCGTCCTCGCCGACCGGGCGCTCGAGTGAGATCGGCGCCTGCGCGCTCCGCATGATGTGCTCCACCTGGTCGCACGGGAGATCGAGGTCGAGCGCGATCTCGAGCGTCGTCGGGTCGCGGTGCAGCTCGGAGCGGAGCCTCCGCTCGGTGCGAACGATCTTGTGGTGCTTGTCGACGATGTGGACGGGCATGCGAATCGTGCGGCCCTTGTCGGCGATCGAGCGCGTGAGCGCCTGGCTGATCCACCACGTCGCGTACGTCGAGAACTTGTAGCCCCGGCGCCAGTCGAACTTCTCGACCGCGCGGACGAGACCGATCGTTCCCTCCTGGATGAGGTCGAGGAACGGCAGCCCCTGGTTGCGATACCGCTTCGCGATCGAGACCACGAGGCGGAGATTCGCCTCGATCATCTGCTCCTTCGCGCGCATGTCGCCGGTCTCGATCCGCTTCGCGAGCTCGACCTCGCGGGCCGCGGTGAGAAGGCCGATCTTGCCGATGTCCTTGAGGAAGAGCTGGAGGGCATCGGTCGGCATCTCCCCGGTCTCGTCGAGATCGGGCACATCGCCGTCGGAGGTCGTCACGACGACGTTGAGCTCATCGAGCGCGCGGTGGAACTCGTCCACCTGCGTCGGCTCGAAATCGAGCTCGTCGAGGGCGAGCGCGAGCGTACCCACATCGATGCTGCCGGCTATCTGCGCGGCGGCGAGCAGGCTGCGAGCCTCCTCGTGCGCGAAGACGTCCGTGACCGGCGCCCCCTCGACCCCTGTGTTTCCCCCCGAAGTGATGCAGCAATGTGCCAGACAAACCGGAAATCCGCCATAGGCCGTTCGGCCCATCTTTTGCGAACTAGCGGAGTGCCTGCAGGATGAGCTTCGCCTGCTTGGCATACGGCGATCCCGGTTGTGCGCTGACCGCGAGGCGGAGTTGCTCCTTCCCCTTCGCGATCTCGCGCCGCCACAGGAGGACCTCGCCGAGATGGAGACGCACGATCGCCGCGTGCGGGAATCTGCCCGACAGCGGACCGAGAAGCGGGAAGGGCGCAGTCGGGTTTGCCGGGGAAAAACGTGCGACCGCGGCGGCCACGAGAGTCTCGGGCACGTTCGGCGCGAGCCGCGCGGCGGCGTCGAGCTTCTGCCGCGCCGTGACGACGTGTTTCGTCCTCCACGCGCGCCAGCCGGCTTCGAGATCGGCGCGCGCCTTGCCGGAGACAGCCGTGAAGTCGACGACGATCGGCGGCAGGCCCGGCGCAACTCCCGGGTTGAGCGCATTGAGCGCGTCGACCGCGTACGGCGAGTCGGGGAACCGCGACGCGGTCTGCTGCCATGCGCTCGAGGCGTCGGCACTGCTGCCGGCCGCGTAGTTGGCCCAGCCGAGGTTGAGAAGCAGCGCGGGATCGTCGGGATTCGCCGCGACGATCGCCTTCACACCCGCGAGGCTCGACGGCCCTCTCCACTCTGCAAACGCGAGGCCGAGCTTCGCCTCCGGTGTCGTGGATCGTTTGAAGATCGCGGCAGCCGCCGCCGCGTGACCGTTGTTGAGGAGGTTCGCAGCCTTCGCGAGTGGCGTGTCCGGAGAGACTTCGAGCTGCAGTACCGGCGTCCCCGACGCCGTGCTCTCGTTACGGGACAAGAGGACGGTTCCGCCGACGATCGCGACGACCGCCGCGGCCGCGCACACAGCGACGATCCCGACCACGCGCCCGCTCGACGTTTCACTCGTCTGGCCTCCGGCCACGGGCGCGAGCGTAGCCCTCAATCACGCGGGTACCGTGTTCGAACGATGCCGACCTACCGCGAACTGCTCGCCCAGCTGCGCTCTGAAATCGACGAAGTCGATGCCTCTCGCGCGCGCGAGCTCCTCGCCTCCGACGATCCGCCGCTCCTTGTCGACATCCGCGAGTTCGACGAGTGGGCGGAGGGAAAGATCCCCGGCGCGATCCACATCCCGCGCGGGAATCTCGAGTCGCGCATCGAGAACGCGGCGCCCGACAAGTCCCGGCCGATTGTCCTCTACTGCGCGCAGGGCAATCGCACCGTGTTCGGCGCCAAATCACTGGGGGAGCTCGGCTACACCGACGTCGTCTCGATGGCCGGCGGGTACACCGACTGGAAGCGAAACGGCTTCGACACCGAGCTGCCCGGCGGTCTCGACGACACTCAGCGCGCGCGCTACAGCAGGCATCTCCTCATCCCGGAGGTCGGCGAGGAAGGCCAGTTGAAGCTCCTCGACTCGCGCGTCCTGCTCCTCGGCGCGGGCGGGCTCGGCTCACCCGCTGCGCTCTATCTCGCCGCGGCGGGCGTCGGCACGCTCGGGATCGTCGACGACGACCGCGTCGATGCGTCGAACCTCCAGCGGCAGGTCTTGCACTCGACCGCGCGCCTCGGCGACTGGAAGGCGGAATCGGCGAAGCAGACGCTGCAGGAGCTCAACCCCGACGTCGACGTGAAGACGTACCGCGAGCGGTTGACCTCCGAGAACGTCGAGCGGATTTTGGCTGACGGCTGGGACGTGATCGTCGACGGCGCCGACAACTTCCCGACGCGCTACCTCATCAACGACGCCGCGGTCTGGCACGACATCCCGCTCGTGCACGGCTCGATCTACCGCTTCGAGGGACAGGTCAGCGTCTTCGATCCCGCGCGCGGCGGCCCGTGCTACCGCTGCCTCTTCCCGCTGCCGCCGCCGCCGGAGCTCGCGCCGTCGTGCGCGGAGGGCGGCGTGCTCGGCGTGCTGCCCGGCATCGTCGGCTCGCTCCAGGCGAGCGAGGCGTTGAAGCTCTGCCTCGGAGTCGGCGAGTCGCTCGCCGGCCGGTTGCTCCTCTTCGACGCGCTCATGACGGAATTCAGCGAGGTCAAGCTCCGCAAGGATCCGGAGTGCCCCGTCTGCGGCGAGCACCCGACCATCACCGAGTACGTCGACTACGTCGAGTTCTGTTCGGGAAGGCCCACGCACGCATGAGCAAGGTCAGGATCCCACCGATGCTGCGCGACGAGGTCGGCGGGGCGCGCGAGGTTCCCGCAGAGGGCGAGAACGTGCGCGAGCTGCTCGACGACCTCATGGATCGCTTTCCCGCGCTGCGCGCCCAGCTCGTGCGCGATGGGGAGATCGCGCAGTTCGTCAACGTCTACGTCGAGGGCGAGGACGTCCGCACGCTCAACGGCCTCGACACCCCGGTCGATCCCGGGCAGACCGTCATCCTGCTCCCGGCGATGGCCGGCGGTTCGTGACCTCCGCCCGCGAGCTCTACAAGCACTGGGCGGCCGATCCCCCGTACGACCCTCGTACGGGAGAGAGCCTCGACCCGCGCGGGACGGAGTGGCTGTTCGAGCTGTTCGCCTCGCTCGGGCCGAAGCCGGGCGACTTCCTCGTCGACGTCGGCGCGCGCGACGGCAAGCACTTCCGGCGCCTTGTCGACGCGCACGGGCTGCGCGGCCTCGCCATCGACCCGGTCCCGAACGCCCCCGACGTCGTCGAAGGCGTGATCGAGGAGCTTCCGCTCGAGGACGAGAGCGTCGACTGGATCTGGGCGCGGGACATGCTCGTGCACGTCGACCTCGAGCCCGCTTTCGCGGAGTGCGTTCGCGTTCTCAAGCCGGGGGGACGGATGCTCGCGTACGTCACGCTGGCGACCGACGAGCTCGAGCCACGCGAGCGCGCCTGGCTCACCGATGCGATCGTGATCGTCAACTGGGACGGCGAGCGGATCGAAGCCGCTGCGTCGGCGCTGACGCTCGAGCAGAAGATCGAGCTCGGCAGCGAATGGCGCGAGCGGATGATCGAGGACGGCACGTGGGACCCGACCGACGCGCTGCTCCGCCTCGCCCGCATGCGGCGCCTCGGGATCGACAGCCCGATCGACCGCGCCGATCTCAGCTGGGGCATCTACCAACTCCTGGGGAAGACGTGTCCGACCGTCTACGTGTGGTCGAAAACCTCCTCGGACTGATCGGCGGCACGCCGCTCGTCGAGCTCTCGAAGCTCTCCCCGGCCGGCGTCACGATCTACGCGAAGCTCGAGGGCCAGAACCCGACGGGCTCGATCAAGGATCGCGTGGCGCTGGCAATGATCGAGGCGGCGGAGGCGGCCGGCGAGCTCGAGCCGGGCCGCGAGCTGCTCGAGCCGACCTCGGGCAACACCGGCATCGCGCTCGCGCTCGTCGCGAAGCTTAAGGGCTATCCGCTCACGTGCGTCCTCCCCGAGAACGCGACCGAGGAGCGGCGGCAGCTGCTGCGGCTCTACGGCGCGGAGATCGTCGACTCGCCGGGCGCCGAAGGCTCGAACGGCGCGGTCCGCGTCGCGCTCGAGCTCGCCGAGCGCGAGCCGCGCTACTTCATGCCGTTCCAGTACGCGAACGAGGCGAACCCGCGCGCGCACTACGACGGCACCGGCGCGGAGATCGCCGCGGCGCTCGACCGGGTCGACGTCCTCGTTGCAGGCCTCGGCACCGGCGGGACGCTGATGGGCGCGGGCGCGCGGCTGCGGGAGAGCTTCCCCGACGTGATCGTCGCAGCCGCCGAGCCGCTGCCGGGCGATCCGGTCATGGGGCTCCGCTCACTCGAGGACGGCTACGTGCCGCCGATCCTCGACGTCGCGAAGATCGACCGCAAGCTCCTCGTCTCGAACGACGACGCGGTCGCGGGGCTGCGCCTCCTGCTCGGCGAGGAAGGGATCTTCGCGGGCGTCTCGTCGGGAGCGGTCGTCCACGTCGCGCGACGGCTCGCCGCCGAGCTCGAGGAAGGCGTCGTCGTGTGCATCCTCCCCGACGGCGGCTGGAAGTACCTCTCCGCCGGCTTCTGGCACGGCGACGAGATCGACGAGGCGAAGCTGTGGTGGTAGTCCCGCCGGAGGTGCGCGAGGCGATCGCGGCGCACGGGCGCGCCGAGCTCCCGAACGAGATGTGCGGCCTCCTCCTCCTGCGCGACGGCGTCGCGGAGCGCTTCGAGCCGGCGCGCAACGCGCTCGTGTCCCCGTACCGCTTCGAGATGGAGATCGACCCGGAGCTCTGGTTCGTCGAGGACGAGGGCTACACGCTCGCGGTCGTGCACTCCCATCCGTCAACGGAGCCGAAGCCCTCCCCGACGGACGTCGCGAACATCGGCCTGTGGGAAGGCCGCCCGTACCTCATCTACTCGGTCGCCCGCGACGAGCTCGCGGCGTGGAGGTTCGTGAACGGCGCGTTCGAGCCGCTCGAGCTCGGCTAACGGCTCGGGGTACGGGTAGACAAGCCCACTTGAGATACTCGCGGCATGCGCCAGGTCATTAGCGCCGCCGGTCCTCCGAGCTCTCCGCTCTTCAGCCAGGCGGTGAAGGCCGGCCCCTTCGTCTTCACCTCCGGGCTCGTCGGCATCGATCCGGCCACGGGCGAGCTCGCCGGGCCGACGATCCAGGAGCAGACGCGGCAGTCGCTCACGAACTGCCGGACGGTGCTCGAGAGCGCCGGCGCGTCCCTGGACGACGTCGTCGAAGTCGGCGTGCTCCTCACGAACCCCGACGACTTCGCAGGGATGAACGAGGAGTACACGACGTGGTTCCCGACGGAACCGCCGACGCGTTACGTCGCGAAGCTCGGCGTCGAGATCCCCAACCTCCGCGTCTCGATCCGCATGACCGCCTTCGTCGGCGGTTAGGCCGGGCGACGACGGCGCCGCCCGGCCACAAGTCACCGTCAGGCTACGAGTGGAGGACGACCGCGGTCGTCCAGAGCGCACCGTTGTGGTCCCACTTGTCGCTCTGCGTCCAGTAGCAGAGCCCCACGTCGGTCGGCCCGCTGAGGCCGGCTTGGACCGCCGAGAGATTCACGAGCAGCGGCTTCCCGTTGTCGGCGGCGAAGCCGCTGCCGATGCCGGTGTACGTGTCGAGCGTCTCCTGGTTCGCCCAGCGCAGGCCCGCGTCCCCGAACGCGTTCACGTTCCTGATGCAGACACCGACATAGAGGCCGGTCGCGCCGAGCGCGTACGTCGTCCCGAACACGCCGGAGACGTTCACGAGCACCTTGTCCCCCTGATTGAGCGTGAGATGAACCATGTTCCCGGCCTGGGCGATCGAGTTGAACGACGTCGTGGGCAACGGTGACAGGACATGGGCGGAGTACGACCCGTCTGCCGCCACGATCCCGGACGGCCCGGTCGCTCCGGTGTCGCCCTTCGGGCCCTGCGCGCCGGCTGCGCCCGTGTCGCCCTTCGGCCCCTGCGGGCCGGCTGCGCCCGTGTCGCCCTTCGGGCCCTGCGCGCCGGTCTGGCCCGGATCGCCCTGCGGGCCTGTCGCACCCGGGTCGCCCTGAGGGCCTTGCGGGCCCTGCGCACCAGCCTGGCCCGGGTCGCCCTGCGGCCCCTGCTGGTTCCAGTTGAGCGCCACTTCGCCCGTAGCGCACTTGGCGGTCGAGCTGATCACCCGGAGATAGCGGCTCGTCTTCGAGTAGCAACCGTGAATAACGCCGTTCGCGTCGGGAATCGCGCCGTACGCGATCCCGGCTCCGACCAGTGCCAACGCGCCGATGAGCGCCAGGCGGCGCCCTCTATGGAACAGTCCTCCCACGTTCTCCTCCTTGGCCGATCGTTCGAGGCGCCAACGAGAAGCGTGGCGCCCTCAACCGGCGCTTATTGTCCAGAATTCACTCCGACTAAACGGAATCAATTCTGACTGACTAATCATTCAACTAATTCCCACAAGTGACGCGCGGTAGTGGCCGCTGAGATACTCCCGCGGATGGCCGACACCGACGTCTTCAAGCACTCGACTCCGGAGCTGTACGACCGGCTCATGGGGCCGCTCCTGTTCGAGCCGTACGCCGATCACGTAGCCGCGCGAGCGGCATCGCTTCAGCCGACGCGGATCCTCGAAACCGCAGCGGGAACCGGCATCGCGACGCGCGCCGTCGACCGGGCACTACCGGAGGCGGAGATCGTCGCGACAGACATCAACCCGGGAGTCGTGCAATACGCAGCTCAGCGCTTCCAGGCGGACGGGGTCACGTTCCAAGCGGCCGACGCCCAGCAGCTCCCGTTCGCCGACGAGAGCTTCGATCTCGTCCTCTGCCTCTTCGGGATCATGTTCTTCCCCGAGAAGGTGCGGGCGAACGCAGAGGCTCGCCGCGTGCTCAAGCCAGGAGGCACATATCTGCTCGTGACGTTCAACCGGCTCGACCTGAACCCCGTCCCCGAGGCGGCCGGCAAGGCCGTTGCCACGCTGTTCCCCGAGGATCCGCGCTACATGGAGCGTGGGCCGTTCAGCTACTCGGATGCGAGTGTCGTCGAGGAGGACTTGCGAGCGGCCGGATTCGCGAGCGTCGAGATCGAGACTGTGGAGTTATCGAGCGTCGTCTCGGCTCGGGACGCCGCCCACGGCATCGTGCTCGGCTCACCGTTCCGCGGCGAGATCGAGCGGCTCGACCCATCCGCCCTCGAACGCGCAGCGGCGGCCGTCGAGCATGCGCTTCGACCGTGGGACGGAACCGCCGCGCCGATGTCCGCGCACGTCGCGACCGCTACGCGCTGACCGCTACTCGATCTCGTCGTCGTCGCCGTAGTCGGCGTCCGCATCGCGCCTCTGCGGCCGCTCCTCGAACGTGACCGCGACGAGCTCGATTCGATTGCCGTCAACCTCGAGGACGTCGAAGCGCATCCCCTCGTACCGCACGTCGTCGCCCGGCTCCCCGACCCGGCCGAGCTGACCGAAGACGAAGCCGGCGACGGTATTGAAGTCCTCCTCGGGGAGCTCGGTGCCGAAGCGGTCGTTGAAGTCGTCGATGGAGAACATCCCGTCGACGCGGTACGTGTCCTCGCCGGTCTGCACGACGGGCTCCTCGGCGACGTCGAACTCGTCCTCGATCTCGCCGACGATCTCCTCGAGGAGATCCTCGAGCGTCACGATCCCCACCATCCCGCCGTATTCGTCGAAGACGACGGCGAAGTGGTTGTTCGTCCGGCGGAACTCCTGCAGGAGCTCGGCGAGGTTCTTGCTCTCGGGGACGACGTACGCGGGCCGCAGGAGCGACTCGAGGTCGGTGCCTTCGTGATCGGGATCGTGGATCGCGCGAACGAGGTCACGGACGTGCAGCACGCCGACGATGTCGTCGAGCGTCTCGCGGTAGACCGGGAAACGGGTGTACGACGAGTCGAGAACCGTGTTGAGCGCATCTTCGGCGGCGACGTCGACCGAGATCGCCACGACGTCCGGCTTCGCGATCATGACGTCGGCGACGTCCTTGTCCCCGAAGTCGAAGACGCCCTCGATGAGCTCGCGCTCGCGATGCTCGATCTCGCCCTTCGCGGTCGACCGGGAGAGGAGCATGCGTAGCTCGGCCTCGGAGTGGACGTCGTGATGGGCTCCGGGCGACTCGAGGCCGAGCACCTTCAGCGTCAGGTCGGTCGCCTTCCGCAGGAACCAGATGAGCGGCCCGAAGAGGACGAAGAAGCCGCGCACCGGCGCCGACACCAGGAGCGCCGTCCCTTCGGCATGTCCGAGGGCCGCTCCTTTCGGGACGAGCTCGCCGATGACGACGTGGAAGAACGTGAGGATGATGTACGCCAGCGCGATCGCGAGCGCGGCTGCGAGGCCCCAGTTCTTGAACTCGTGCGACAGCGTCACTTCGCCGAGGGCGCCGATCCCGAGCGAGGTGAGCGTGACGCCGAGCTGCATCGCGGCTATGAACCGGCCCGGGTCCGAGGTGATCCGCAGCACGTCTCGCGCGCGCCGGTTGCCCTCGTGCTGCAGCTCGACGATCCGTGTCCTCCGCGCCGTGACGAGGCCGTACTCGGCCGCCACGAAGAAGGCGTTGAGGAGGATCAGGACGCCGACCCCCGCAAGCTCGAGGAAAACTGTCACGCCCTCACCAAGAGGGCGCAAGTACTAGGAAGGTTGTCGTCCACCGCTCGCGCCGGAGTATACGAGACGCCGATCGGACGAACCGAACATGTGTTCGCTACACTTCCTCGACGGATGCGCGTCGAGTACCGGGAGGAGCCGTGCCGTAACGCCCTCAACCGTGTGCGAGGGATGCCGTTCGCGTGGTCGCTCAACCCGTACATGGGCTGCGTCCACCAGTGCACCTTCTGTTACGTCCGCGCCTTCGAGGCGCGTGCGGACAGGCCGTGGGACGACCGCTACGGCGCGAGCATCCGGGTGAAGACGAACATCGCAGAGCGGCTGCGGCGCGAGCTCGCGCGGGCGAGCTGGGAGCGGGAGGCGGTCGTCATCGGCGCGGCGACCGATCCGTACCAACCGGTCGAGGGCCGTTACCGGCTGACGCGTGCGTGCATCGAGGCGTTCCGCGACGCGGCGAGCCCGTTCTCGATCATCACGCGCGGGCCGCTCATCGTGCGCGACGTCGATCTGCTCGCGGAGGCGGCGAGCCGCGCGGAGGTGTCCGTGACGTTCTCCATCCCGACGCTCGACCGCGAGATCTGGCAGCGCACCGAGCCGGGCACCGCTCCCCCACGCCAGCGGTTGCGCGCGCTGAAGCAGCTCGTCGACGCCGGCGTGAAGGCCGGAGTCGGGATGGCGCCGATCCTTCCCGGCCTGAGCGACAAGCCCGAGCTCCTCGCCGACGTCGTGCGCGAGGCGCGCGCCGCGGGCGCGACCAGCATCTGGGCGAACGTCCTCCACCTGCAGGCCGGCACGCGCGAGCACTTCCTCACGGCACTCGCGCGTGATTGGCCCGAGCAGCTTCCACGCTACGAGGAGCTCTACCGCGGAAGCGGCTACCTGCCTCGAAAGGAGGCCGATCCGGTACGGGAACGCGTGCGTGCACTGGCCCGCGAGCATGGGATCCGCGACCGCCGCCGCGTCCGGTTCAAGCCTCCAAAACCGGCCGAACAGCTCACCCTCGCTATGTGATCGCTGGCCGCGTCCGTATGATCGAGCGGGCCGTGGCGGATGCTGAGATCACAACCCTGATCGTCGACGACCACGAGGTCGTCCGCGAGGGGCTCCGGCTCTCGTTGAGCCGTGCCCCGCACATCCGCGTGATCGGGGAGGCGGCCGACGGCGAGGCTGCCGTCGAGCTCGCCGAGCGCCGCAAGCCCGACGTCGTGATCATGGACGTACGCATGCCCGGGATGGACGGGCTCGAGGCGACGAAGATCCTCACCGAGCGCGTCCCCGGCAGCGCCGTCCTCATCTTCACCGCCTACAGCGAGCGCAGCCTCCTCAGCCGCGGCCTCGAGTCCGGCGCGAAGGGCTACGTCCTCAAGGAGGCGCCACACGAGACGCTCCTCCGCGCGATCGAGAAGGTCGCGAGCGGCGAGGGCTACGTCGACCCCGCGCTGATGCCGGCGTTCCTGAGCGGCAAGGACGACGGCGACACGCTCACGACGAGGGAGCGGGAGATCCTCCAGCTCCTCGCCGACGGGATGTCGAATGCCGACGTGGCCACGAAGCTCTTCATCAGCCAGGAGACGGTGAAGAGCCACGTCCGCCACATCCTCGCGAAGCTCGAGGCGGATACGCGCACGCAGGCCGTTGCGATCGCGCTCCGCGAAGCGATCATCGACTAGGCAGGGGCCGGGTGGCCGACGCCGATCACCGCGAGAGCGAACAGGTTCTCGCTGCCGAGCAGGACGAGCGCCGCCGCATCGCGCTCTTCCTCCACGACGGGCCGGTGCAGTCGCTCGCCGGTGTCGCGCTCATGCTCGACGCGTCGCTCAACCTCATCGAGCAGGGCGACCTCGAGCAGGCGCGGAGCATCGTCGACCGCGCGCTGGTGCGGACGCGGGCGACCGTCGGAGAGCTGCGCGACCTCTCGTTCAACCTCGAGCCGGTCGTGCTGCGCGACCACGGCTTCGCCGCCGCGCTCGACGCGCTGGGCGAGTCACGCGCGAGCGAGCACGCGATCAACGTCTCCTTCGACGTCGTCGCCGTCGACGCGCTCGGCGAGCGGGAGCAGGCAGCCCTGTACCAGATCGCCCGCGAGGCGCTCGAGGAGGCGATCCGCCGCGGGCCGCCCTCCCGCTTCGAGATCAGCGCCACGGCCGATGCGGAGTCGCTCCATCTCGTGATCCGAGACGACGCACCGAGCGAGCGGAGGCGGCGCGCGCTCGAGGTGTTGGCAGAGCGGGCGCGGACGCTCGGCGCCGCGCTGGCGGTCGAGAACGAAGACGCTGGGACGACGATGATCCTCGAGCTCCCGTTGCGCTCGCCGAGCCAGTAACGTTCTGCCCCGATGAGCGACCAGCATCTTCTCTTCGTGTGGAAGCCCTCGGGCTACGAGCTCGTCGAGCAGGACGGCGACGCGCCGGCCGTCGGCGCCGACGTCGAGATCGACGGCAAGCAGCTGCGCGTGATCAAGCTCGCGCCCTCGCCGCTGCCGGGCGACAAGCGCGCCTGCGCGTACCTGTCCGCCTAACCGTCAGCGATCGACTCGGCCGCGACGAGGCCGAGGACGAGAGCCTGCGCGAGGCCGCTCGCGTAGCCGCCGCTCGCGATGCCTCCGGCATCGACGCCCGAGGCCCAGATCCCGTCGGTGCCGACGACGCGCGCCTGGTCGTCGATGCGGAGCCCCCCGAGTGTGTGCGTCACCGCCGGCGCGTCGTGGATCGCGATCCCGTCGTCGCGCTCGACGATCTCGGCGCCCGCGGCCCGCGCAGCCTCGATCCGGTCGTTCGTCTCGGGGACGAGGAACCACGCGCGCGGCGGCAGGAGTTGCGCGAGGTCGCTCTCGTGCCACGCGACGCGCGGCGGAGTGATCTCCTGCCAGTCGTCGGTGAAGACCCGCGCGTCGGCGCCGTAGAGCTGGGGGAGGCGGACGAAGTCCTCTTCCTCGACGCGCGCGGGCGGCGCAGGCATGACGCGTCCGTAGAACTCGCCGAGGTCGCCTGCGAGCTCGGCGCCACGCGCCCGCGCGAAGTCGAGGCCGTCGCCCTCGCTCCACGGGTTCGCGCGGAGGAGCAGGCCGCGCTCTCGCGCGAGCCGAGCTGGAAAGCCGCCGGTCGCGAGCACGAGCGGCGGCTCGGCGGCGTGGGCGAACGGCGTCTCGAGCTCGACGTCACGCGCGAGCAGAGCCGTGAGCGCGTGCGGGTCGTACCGGCGCCCGGTCGTGAGCGGGTTCTCGGTGTCGCGCCAGACGGGCTCCGCGCCGAGCGACTCGAGCCACGCGAGCGCGTCGTCCAGCCGGTCCCAGATGAGGCGCTGCATCCGCTCGTCGCCGTCCGGGCACTCCGCGCGGAACTGCTCCCACTCGCGGTGCCGCCAGATGACGCAGGACGAGAGCAGCATCGAGCCGCCGGCGCGCGTCCCCTTCTCGACCACGCGCGGCTTGTGCCCGAGCTCGCGCAACCGCGCGGCGGCGACGAGCCCCGCCATCCCGGCGCCCGCGACGGTGACCTTTACGGACACGTCCGGTACCTGCTACCGGCCATGTCCGAAGCGGACGTGGCCCGATGGTCGGAAACCCGCACTGGAGCGCGCGATGAGCAAGTTCGGTACCTGCTACCGGCCGTGGCCGAAGGGGACATGGCCGGCGCTAGGTCAGGGAAAACGTCGGCTTGTGCTCGACGTACTCGATGCGCACGCCCTCGGGGCCGCGGAGGAAGACCGCGAGCGTGTTCGGGGCGTCGACGACGTCGTCGACCTCCACGCCAAGCTCTTGCGCTGCCAAGAGGTGCTCGTCGGCGGAGTCGACGAGGACGGCGAGGTGGTTGAGGAGCGGCCGCTTCGGCGTGACCGGGGCGCCCGGCTGGAACTCGATCCAAGCTCCCCCGACCTCGACGCGCGGGCAGCGCGACAGCCCGGGCAGACTCGGGCGGAAGCCGAGCGACTCGTACTCGGCAGCCGTCGCCTCGGGATTGGCGGAGCGCAGAGTGACGTGGTCGAGATCCCAGTCCTCGCCGTCGTCCGTCTCCACGAGTCCGAGCACGACGCCCTGACCCACCTCGAAGTACACCTCGCCCGCGCGCCGACGCTCCATCGGGAAGCCTTCGGGGAACCGCGCGAGCGCCGCGCCGAGATTCTGCACCCGCAGCGCCACGTGCTCGAGCGACCCGCGCTCACGCGGCCCCTCCGCGGCGAAAAGCGTCAACTTCCCCCGGCGCGCGTCAGCGCCGACGAGCGTGAAGGCGTCCGTCCGCTCGATGACGTGCATGCCGAGGTACCGCACGACGAAGTCCGCGATGGTGTCGCGGTCTTCGAGCCAGTAAGCGACGTGGTCGAGCGTCTTCGGGTTCACCCGGGAGTACTCCCCGTTTCCGCGTCTTGTTAGTCGAGCGGCTGGTTTTGGACGTTGTGCTCGGTCGCGTACGCGTCGGTCAGCGTGTTGACGACGGGCATGCCCTCGGGGTACGCGTAGTTGATCTTCACGAACGGCTCCCACTTGTCCGGGAGCGCATCCTCGGGGAAGATCGCCTCCACCGGGCACTCCGGCTCGCACGCGCCGCAGTCGATGCACTCCTCGGGATCGATGACGAGGATCCGATCGGCCTCGTGGATGCAGTCGACGGGACAGACGTCGACGCAGGAGCGGTCTTTGATGTCGATGCAGGGCTCGGCGATGATGTACGTCATTGCGGCCTACTCTACCGAGGCCACCAGCTCGCTCACGACGGTACTGAGCCGCTCGTCGAGGGCGGATTTGGCGAGCACCTGGTCGAAGCCGGCGGCGTTCGCGGCGCGCAGCCCGGCCGTGTCGGTGTGGTTCGTGAAGCCCACGATCGGGATGTCGGGATACGCGTCTGCGACCTCCAGCGCGTCGATGCGCGAGACGTCGGCGAGCACGAGATCGGGATCCTCGGTGTGGTCGGTCGTGATCAGGCGGTGCTCAGGGAGCAGGGCGTCGAGCTTGCCCCGGAAGTAGAGGTCGACCCCACACAGCAGGATCGTCGCCATGCCTGAACGTTAGACCCCGGCCGAGACGGTGATCAAGGGTTGGTCAGGCCGAGATCGTCGAGGAGGCGGTTCAGCGCGACGTGGAGCCACCAGTCGCGATGGAAGAACAGGAGCAGCCCGAGTGCGACGAGGACGAGGCCGCTCACGACCTGGATGACCGTGTAGCGGTCGCGCATCCAGCGGAATGCGCCCATCGCCCGCGCGAACGCGACGCCCGCGAGGAGGAACGCCGCGGCGAGGCCGAGCGCGTACGCGGCCAGGAGCACCGCGCCTTTGACGACCGTCCCCGTGTCGCTCGCGAGGACGAGCACGGCGGCGAGAACCGTCCCGATGCACGGTGCAGCGCACACGGCGAACGCTCCGCCGAGGAGAAAGCCCGAGCCGCTGCGCCGCGCGCCACCGAGCAAGCCGGGCGCGAGGATCCGCTCCGGCACGGGCAAGAGTCCCACGAAGGCGAGGCCGATCACGACGAGGACGAAGCCGGCGATCTCGGTCTGCGCCTCTCCCGAGACGACGCTTCCTATCGCCGCCGCTCCGGCTCCCAGCGCGACAAAGACGACGGTGAACCCGGCGACGAACGGGAGGCTCGAGGTCACGACGCGCCGGGCGACGCCGCGCTCGCCGAGACGATTCGCCTCGATGCTCGAGACGGCGGAGAGATAGCCCGGCACGAGAGGCAGAACGCACGGCGTGATCACCGACGCGAACCCGGCCGCGAACGAGATGACGAGGCGCGTGCCCATCAGTCGAGTTCGGCGAGGAGCTTGTCGATCTTCTGCTCCGTCTCGTCGTCGAGCGCTGGCCGGGAGGCGGGTGGAGGCTCGTCGTCGCGGCCGCGGCTCCAGCGCCAGACGCCGAACGCGAGCACGACTCCCCCACCGAGCACACCGACGATCGGCAGCCACCACGCCAGCAGGTCGAAGCCGCTGTGCGACGGCTCGGCGAGAATCGCCGGGCCGTAGATGCCGACGAGCCTCGTCTCGATCCTTTGCGCCGTCCAGCACGCCGCGATCTTCCGGCGGATGAAGCGCTTGATCTGCTCCGCGGCTGCCGCGTTCGACATGTCGAGCGTCGTATGGCAGGTCGGGCACATGACCTGTCCCTCGAGGAACGAGAGCGACGTCCGAGGATGTGCGCAGGCGGCGGCGGGCCCGGCGAGTACGAGCGCGGCGGCAACGACCGCGAGGAACCGCATGGTCACGAGACCTTCTCCAGGGCCGCTCGGAACGCCGAAGCGAACGCGGAGGCGTTGATCGGGCCGGCGAGATGGGCCACGATCGTCCCGCGCGAATCGAGAACGTACGTCTCCGGCACCTGCGAGATGCCGTAGCTGCCGGTCACGGTGCCGGAGCCGTCCCCGAGCGTCGGGAACGTCAGCTTGTGCGTCGCGACGAAGGTCCGCGCCTCGCCGGGGAAGTCGTGGAAGTCGATGCCGACGAACTTGACCCCGCGGTTCCGGTAGCGCTGCCAGTCCTGCTCGAGCACGGACGCTTCCGACTTGCATGGGATGCACCACGACGCCCAAAAGTTGAGCACGACCGGATGGCCGCGCAGGGAGGCGAGCGAAACGGAGCCGTCACCGTCGAGCCGCGCGAGGGTGAACGCCGGCGCCGGCGATCCGACCGGCGGCGCGTGTTGCTGGTGCGCGAGCTTCCACACGAGCAGCCCGAGCAGTCCCGCGACGCAGGCGAGGGTGGCGGCCTGCGCGACGAGTCTGACCCGGCCGGTCACGACTTCAGCGCCGCATGGAGGTAGCCGGTGAGAGCCCGCGAGTCCGCTTCCGCGCTCACCGCGCCGAGGATGAGACCGCCTACGACCCGTCCCTGCCGGTTGAGCACGTACGTCCCGGGCAGGTTCCCGATCCCGTACTGCGAAAGGAGCGCGTCGCCCGCGCCTCCGACCGTCGGGTACGTCACCCCATGTGCCGAGATGAAATCTCTCGCGTCACTCGACGCGTCGTTCGTGTCGATGCCCAGTACGACCACGCCCTGCGAACGGTAGTCCCGCCAGAGCTGCTCGAGGACGGGAGCCTCGCGCTTGCACGGCTTGCACCACGAGGCGAAGAAGTTGAGGACGACCGTCTTGCCGCGGAAGGACGCGAGCGAGACCGTGCCGGCGCCGTTCAAACGCTGCAGCGAGAACGCCGGCGCGCGCTCACCGACGCGCGGCGGCGCCGGCTGATGCGTGAGCCTCCACAGGAGGAGCCCGGCGAGCACTCCGACGCCGGCGATCGCGAGCGTCTGCGCCGCGAGGCGCACGTCAGCTGGGGATGATGAAGACCGGCGTCCCGATGCGCACGTGGTCGTACAGCCACTCCGCATCCGGAACCTGCATGCGGATGCAGCCGTGCGACTCGGAATGGCCGATCGACCACGGCTCGGACGTGCCGTGGATCCCGACGCCCGGCGTGCTCAGCCCCATCCAGCGGGTACCGAGAGGGTTGCCCGGCCCCGGCGGGACGGGCTGGAGCCCCTTCGCCCAGTCGTCCTGCGTCGGCGGGTACCACCACGGATTCACCTGCTTCAGGACGATCTCGAATCTCCCGAGCGGCGTCGGATAGATCGGCTGGCCGGTCGCGACCGGGAACGCACGGATGTAGTGCTCCCCGTAGAAGAGGACGAGGCGGTTGACGCCGCGGTGGATGACCACGATCGGCGCCGGCTTGACGTCGGGCGCCGTCAGCGTCCGGAGCGGTGCGACGATCGTCGACCGCGTCCCCGTGTTGATCGCGTTGCGGATGAGGATCTGCGTGCCGAAGACCGAGAGCACATGGCCCGGGTGCGCGTGGAAGAGCACCGGACGCGCGTCGTGAAGGACGATCGCGCCCGGCCGCGCCGGGCGAAGAGTCCTCGCGGCGAGATTCTTGACCCACGTGTGCACGCGCGTCTTGTCGAACGTCGGCATGAGCGGGATGGCCGTGTCCGCCGGCGACGTCAGCGCGGTCTGCACCGCAGTGCGCACGGGCACCGAGGTGTGGAAGTGGATCGTCTCGACCGTGAAGTTGCGATGCGCGACGCGCACGACGAGCGGCGCGTAGTACGTCTGCTTGACGGCGACCGTCGCGTTCCACGCGGTCAGCCCGCCGACGTCGACGCCGCCGATTGTCACGCCGGTCGCGATCGTCGGCGGCGTCTCGGCGCCCGCGACGGTGGCGCCCGCAGCGAGGGCACAGATGGCGGCGATGCAAAGGATGGACCCGATGCGTCTCACGTTTTCCTTCCAGCGAGCGTCGGCTCCCACAGCGCGCGAAGTCTAGCCGTCGGACCGGAGGGTCAGAGGCGTCTGATCGCCACGACGGCCACGTCGTCGGAAAGCTCTCCCCCGCCGAACGCGCGCGCATCCTCGGCGACCGCCGCAGCGAGCGCTCCCGGCGCCAGCTCACGCCGCGCGGAGAGCAGCGCATCGAGCCGCTCGTCGCCGTACAGCTCCCCCGCGCGCCGCGCCTCGACCACTCCGTCGGTGTAGAGGACGAGCAGCGCGCCGGGTGGCAACTCGGCCCGCACCTCGGCGTACTCCTGCCCCGGTTCGATGCCGAGCACGAGGCCCGACGCGTCGAGGCGGCTGACCGTGCCGTCCGCGAGCACGATCCGCGCCGGCGGGTGCCCGGCGCTCCCGGCGGCGACCGTTCCCGTGAGTCCGTCGACGACGACGTAGCTCATCGAGATGAACTTGTTGCCTGCGATCTCGCTCGAGATGACGTCGTTTGCGGCGGCGAGGAAATCCCCAGGCTCCGCGTGCTCCCGCACAAGCGAGCGGAAGACGAACTTCGCCATCGCCATGTCGGCGGTTGCGTCGACGCCGTGCCCGGTGACGTCGCCGAGCACGACGGCGAGACGGCCGTCGTCGAGCGTGAGGAAGTCGTACAGGTCGCCGCCGACCTCGACCCGCGACGACTGCTCGTACACCTCTCCCACGTCGAGTCCTTCCACGACCGGACGCGCGCTCGGCAGAAGGGAGCGCTGCATCGTGTCGGCGAACTGCTTCTGCTGCTGATAGAGGCGCGCGTTGTCGATCGCGAGCGCGGCCTGCGTGCCGATCGCCTCCGCCGCCTCCACGACCTCATCGGTCAGCGGGGCCCCGGGCCGGAAGCAGTAGATCCCGAGCGAGGCGAGCACCTCGGTCGGCAGCGCGATCGGGACGAGCGCGGCCGTCCATCCCTTCTCGAGGAACGGCGCGATACCGGGGATGAACTGGTCGGGCGCGCCGGGCCTGAACCGGAAGCCGCGGCCGTCGCGGAAGAGGCGCTGCACGTCGCGGTGACCGAACGGCGCCGCGTGGGCGACGATCCCGCGGAAGGCTTCGGCGAGATTGTCGTCGCGCACGTGGATGGCATGTGGGACGAGCTGCTCGCGCCGCTCGTCGGGCATCCGCACGACGGCGGCGTCGACGTCGAGCACATCGACGACGGTGCGCACGAGCGCGCCGAGCGTCTCGTCGAGAGAGAGGCTCTGCGCGAAGGACCGGGAGATCTCGTACAGCGCGCGGAGGCGCCGCGCGGCCGCGCGCTCGGCGGCGAGAGCGGCTTCGCGCTCGTCTCCGAGCCGGGACGTCTCCTCGTGCAGCTGCGCGTTCTGCACTGCAACCGCGAGCTGGCCGGCGAGCGCGGCGAGCAACGCGGTCTCGTACTCGCCCGCGGAGCGCCGGCCCTCGGGGTACGCCGCGAGCAGGCCGACGACGTCGCCGCGCGCGACGAGCGGCACGGCGAGCGCCCCGGCGGCTTCGACGACGAGCGACACCCGCGCCGGGCCGAGCGCGAGGTCGAGCAACCGCTCGGCCGACGGCTCGTTCGGCGTGGGCTCGCCGCGGCCGGCTGCCTCCTCGAGCGTCCCGTCGGCCGCCCGCAGATGCACGGCGACTCGATCGACGCCGAGGATCTCGGAGATGCGCTGGACGGCGGTCTCGAGCGTGTGCGCGACCGAGAGCTCGGCCGTCGCCTGCACGATCACTTCGAGCAGAGCACGCGTTCGCGCGAGCTCGAGCGCGAGCTGACGGGACTGCTCGCCCGCACGGAGCGCAGCAGCTGCCCGCACACCGAAGGTTCCGAGACGGACGAGCTCCTCGGCGGTGGGCTCGCGGCCGTCCGCGTGGAGGAGCTGCAGGACGCCGGTGGGCGGATGTCCGAGCGGCAGCGTCGTCCCGCCGTCCGGTGACGCTTCCCCGAGCGGGATTCCATGGGCCGCCACCGCGGTGAGCTCCGTCCCGCGTTGATCCCAGAGGACGGCCGCGTCCGCGCCGGTGACGGCCGCTGCGAGGCGAACGATCTCCCCGGCCTGATCGACCTCGTGCAGCGCCGCCGAGAGCGCCTCGCCCGCGAGCTCGAGCGCGGGTCGCGCGACCGCCTCGGCCGGGCTGCCGGCGCCGAACGCGCGGAGCACGAGCAGCGCCTGAGCAGCGCAGAGGTCTGCCGCGAAGCGCTCCTCGCTCGAGAACGGGTCGCCGGCGCGGAGCAGCTCGAGCGTGAGTCCCGCCTCTCCGGCGACGACGAGGAAGAGCTCCGACGCACCGGCGAGCTCGGCGGCTCGCCGCGTCGCCGCAGGGGCGCGATCGAGGGCGTCGAGCGCGCTGACGGGGAGATCCGCGATCGCAACCCGTGTTCCCACGAGCTCCGCAGCGAGCGTCCCCGGCCCGGCGACGGCCGCGGTCTCGAGCTCGGCGTTGCCCGCTGGGATGCGGACGAGCGCGACGTCGGCGCCCGCGACGGCGCGGGCGGCTCCTGCAATCTCCGAGAGCGCCTCGGCGCACGTGCCGGCCACAGCCGCGGCCGACACCGCACGCACAAGCGCCGCGAGGGACACGGCCGGCAGCCGGGCGGATGCGGGTGTGACGTCGAGCATGCGGCTCACGCCGGGAAAGTATTGCCGTCAGTAGGCGAAATGCGCCGTGACCCGCTCGCGACGCTCCCACACCGTGCCTCGGCACATGGGGCACGGCGGGAGTGCTCGCTGGACGACCGCGCCGTATCCGCAATCCGCGCAGCGGAACTCGCCTGATGCCTCGGATCCCGCGACGGCGAAATCGACGAACCCCGGATCTTCGCCCGTCTCTTCCAGGTCCGGTGCCGGCGCAATCGCCGGCTCAATCGCCAGTCGCCCCATCGTCTTCGGGATTCCCCCATACTGCGGCTGTGCAAACCGGACGCGTCGCTTGGATCGCGGGTCTCGTGCTTACGCTCTCGCCGTTCATGGACTGGTACGCGGCGACGCAGGCGAGCGGGCAGACGTATGCGGTCATCGGCTGGCATGCGGGCGTCCTCGGCAAGCTCGTCTTCTTCATCGGGCTCGCGACGCTGATCCTCGAAGCTCTGCGCGAGGCGGGAATCGAGCTGCCGCCGGCCGCACCGGAGCAGTTCGTCCTCATCGGCCTCGGCGCCCTCGCGTCGATCTTCGTCCTCCTCCGCCTCGCCTCGATCCCCGACACGTACTTCCCCGCCGCGGGGCGCGGGATCGGCGTGTTCATCGCGCTGTTCGCCGCGTTTGGCCTCGTCGCCGCCGGCCTACTCGGCCTCGCCGACACGCAGACTCGCTCCGCCCGCTAAAGAGGCAGGATCGCTTTGGCCTGGTCGACGAGCTGGTCGAGGTCGAAGCCCTTGCCGACGAATCCGCGCGCGCCGCTCGAGGCCGCCTGCCGCTGGGCCGCGTCGTCGACCTGGCCGCTGAACATGAGGACGGGGATCGAGCCGACGCCGTAGCGCTCCTGGATCTGGCGGAGCATCTCCCAGCCGTCGGTGTGCGGCATCATCACGTCGAGGAGGATGAGCTCGGGCTTCCTCGCCTCGATCGCCGCGAGCCCCTCCGCCGCGCTGGCGGCCTCGAGCACGGAGTAGCCCTCGCGCTCGAGCTGGATCCGGACGAGCTCGCGCATGCCCGCGTCGTCGTCGACGAGCAGCACGGGCGGACCGCCTTGCTGGCGCCCGGGGCCGGAGCGGGTGAGGAACGCCTCGAGGTCGCCGCGGCGGTACCGGCGATGGCCGCCCGGGGTGTAGAAGGTCGGGATGCGGCCGTGGTCCGACCACTTGCGGATCGTGCTCTGGGCGACGCCGAGAAACTTCGCGGCTTGCCCAAGCGTCATCCATTCCGGCTCGCGCCGGACGGCGTCTTCGCGATAGCTCACGGGCGGGAAACTGTCCAAATCTGTCCCTTTTTACACGTCAAGGCGCGTAATCGAGCGCACCGAGCTGATACGCGTCGAATGCGGCGGCAAGCACGGTGGTGAGATCGCGCGGCCAGCCGGGAAATGCGCTGCGCTCGTCGAGGAGCTCGCGGGCCCACGGCTCCGCCTCGGCGTACGCGGCGGCGAGCTGCTCGAGCGTGTACGTCTGCCCGACGCGCTTGCGGAGCTCGTCGCGGATGAGGTCGAGGAGCACGATGAGCTCGCGGTAGCGGCGGGCGTCGTTGCGCGCGGCTTCGAGCCGGCGTGTGCCGTCCTCCCACTCGTGACGCGTGACGGCGAGGACGCTCATGCGTCAGGTGTGCAGCAGCGGTCGGGCCACAGCGGCTCGAGCTCCGCGGCGATCCGCTCGCCGAGCTCGTAGCCCGGCCGGGCGAGCGCGTACGCGACGTGTGCGTGGAGGCACTTGAGGCTGCCGCTCCGGCGCGAGCCGCCGACACCGAAGTCGAGCGATGCGCCGCCGTCGCTGCGCTCGGAGCCGTCCGCGAGCTCGCGGCGGATCTGGCGCTGGTCGTCGTCGGCAGCCGCGAGGCTCGCGGCGAGCTCCGGCTCCTCCCGCGCGGCCGTGCTCCAGCGCTCGACCCCGCCGGCCGCCTCGAGCCGCGACACCGCAGCGACGAGATGCGGGCATGTGAGGTAGTACGTCGTCGGGAACGGCTCGCCGTCGACCGTGTACGGCTGCTGCTCGGTCACCGCGGGCGCGCCGAACGGGCAGCGGACGGCGACGCGGTGAAACGCGCGCGGCTCCCGCCCCAGCTGACGTGCGACGAGATCCCGGTCAGCGTGCGACGTCATGGCGCGCGCCATTGTGCCTGCGCCATTGCGGGATGTTCTTCACGAGGAAGAGATGCTCGCCGGAACGGATGTAGCCGAGCAGCCGCTCCTCCGCTGCCAGCGCGGCCGGCGACGACGCCTCGCGCACCTTCCGCTCGAGTGCCGCGCGCTGATGCTCGAGCTTCGACACCTCGGCGATCCGCGCGGCGCGCTGCGCCCGCGAGGAGAAGTAGTCGTGCAGCGGCCGGTAGTAGAGCAGCCCGATGAGCACGAGGACGAGGATCCCGAACGCACGACGTCGGGACAGAAGAGAAGCCATAGCTCCGAGCTTTCTCGGGCGCCGGCGCGTTCCCTCCCTGAGGTTCCTGGCTCGTCGCTGACAAGTGCGGCAAGTGAGCGAAGCTTGGACAGTACGAAAGTACGGCCAAGCTGAGCGAGCGCAGGCGCGCGCAGGCAGCGGCGAGAGCGCGCGGCGGAGGCCCGGCGCCGCCGGCCGTGAGCCGCACGCTGCCAGGGCCTCAGGCGATATCGACCTTGATGACGTTCGTCGAGCCGGGGATGTTCACGGCCGTGCCCGCGGTGATCACGACGCGGTCGCCGGACTCGACGATTCCGGCCTCGCGGGCGGCGTCGATGGCGAGCCGCCAGAGGTCCTCGACGTTGCCCGTCTCCGTGATGAGCAGCGGCGTCACGCCCCACTCGAGCGCGAGCTGGCGCATCGCCCAGTCGACGTGCGTGAGCGCGACGATCGGGCGGCGCGGGCGAAGCCGTGACACCGCACTGGCGGTTCGGCCGGAGAAGGTCGGGACGAGGATGGCCTTCGCCTGCAACGCCTCGGCGAGGTCGCACGCCGCATTCGACATCGCCTGCCCGATCGTCGGGTCGTCGGCCGCGTCGGGCAGCTCGTGCCGGTAATCCATGCTCGGTTCCACCGCGCGCGCAATCCGGTCCATGTACGCGACGGCCTCGACCGGGTACTCGCCGACCGCGGTCTCACCGGAGAGCATCACGGCGGACGTCCCGTCGAGGATCGCGTTCGCGACGTCACTCGCCTCGGCGCGCGTCGGCTCGGGCGAGTGAACCATCGTCTCGAGCATCTGCGTGGCTGTGATGACCGGTTTCCCGAGCTCGAGCGATCGTTGGATGATCCGCTTCTGCACGAGCGGGACGACGGCCGGGCCGATCTCGACGCCGAGGTCGCCGCGCGCGACCATCACCACGTCCGTCGCTGCGAGGACTTCGTCGAGGACGTCGACCGCCTCCGCCTTCTCGATCTTCGCGATCACGTGCGCGTGCGAGCCGGCGGCCTCGAGCAGCGCACGGAGGTCGCGGACGTCAGCCGGGGAGCGAACGAAGGAGAGCGCGACGAAGTCGACTGCCGTCTCGAGTGCCCAGTCGAGATCGTCCATGTCCTTGCGCGTCAGCGACGGGATGGGGAGCGGGACGCCCGGGAGGTTGACGCCCTTGTGCGAGGTGATGGTTCCGCCGACGAGGACGGCACAGCGTGCCCGTCCCTTGCTCACCTCGTCGACGCGGAGGCGGACGAGACCGTCGTCGATGAGCACGTCGTGGCCGCGCTCGAGGACGTCCCCGATCACGGCCGGCGCGATCGGCAGCTCGCCGTTCGAGCACGCTTCCTCGGCGCAGACCGTGATCTCGTCGCCGGCCTTGAGGATGACCGCCTCGTCGAGCTTCCCGATCCGGAGCTTCGGCCCCTGGAGGTCGGCGATGAGCGCGACCGGGCGGCCGATCTCGGCTGCGATCTCGCGCACGAGCCACGCGCGCTTCGAGTGATCGGCGTGCGTGCCGTGCGAGAGGTTGAAGCGGACGGCGTCGACGCCCGCGGAGATGAGAGCGTGAAGCCCCTCGCGCGACTCGGACGCGGGCCCGAGCGTGGCGACGATCTTCGTCCGACGTTCAGCCGCCATAGAGTCGAGCGTACCCATGCGCATCGACCAGTACGCGTTCGTTCCGGCTCGGGACGGCATCTTCGCCGTGGACGGCGGGCTGCCCTCGGTCAGCAAGGAGGGCGGCGAGTTCATTGACCTGCTCGCGGTGCTGCCGCCGACGCGGTTCCTTCGGGTCGCGGGCCACGCGAAGGTCGCGCCCGAGCACTACGTGCGTCTCCGGGTCTTCGAGCCGGTCGACTCCGACGGCGTATCGCCGGACGAGGTTGACGTTCCGGAGTCGATGCGGCCTGCGTTCGGCCGTTGCGTTGCCGAGTTGCGCGGCACGCCCCCTCCGCCCCGCCGTCCTGCCTGGTCTGAGCCGGGGTGGCACGAGGAGGTGGAGGCGTGGGTCGGCGCGCCGCTCGAGCAGATCCGGCTGTGGCCGCTCTCGGCCGTGCTCGGCAACGACGAGGTCGTCTTCAAGGCGGTGTTCCCGCTGTTCGGGCACGAGCCGGCGATCACCGAGGCGCTCGGCGTCCCGCGCGTCCTCCGCA
>JAWVDC010000108.1:0-32431 GCA_033857715.1 Gaiellaceae bacterium
ACGCCGCGCGACGCCGGCGCCGAGGAGCGAGCTCTTGCCGACGCCGCTTGGTCCGTACAGCACGGTGAGGCGGCTCGCGAGGACGTTCGCGACGACGGCGTCGACCTCCGGCTCGCGGCCGAAGAAGAGGAGTGCGTCGAGCTCGGAATCCTCGAACGCGGCGAGGCCCTTGTACGGGCTGTCGGGGACGTAGGTCACTGTGCTGTCGTTCACTGGGCCGCCTTCGCGAGCGCCTGCTCGAGCTCGGCGACGTACGCGGCGGGCGCCATGTCGACGACGTCGACGTCGCGGCGCCGCCAGAACTCCCGCTCGAGCGGCTGCGGCCCGGCGTTGACCGACCACGAGCGGTAGGGCAGCGGCTCGCTTCCCCACAGCCGCTCGAGCACGACGCGCAGCGTCCAGGTCGAGAGTGTGTAGCCGAGCAGGAGGAGATGCGTGCGTCGCAGTCGCGCGGCGAGGCCCACCGGCAGCCGCCGGCCGACATCGCCGTAGTTGATGAAGTCGTCCTCGGTCACGGCGAAGCTCTCCCAGGCGCGCTCGTTCGTCCGGTCGACGCGGCCCTGCAGGTGGAGCAGGACGGTGCGTGCGTCGAGGTCGAGCTCGCGCGTGTACGAGTTCGGGCGCTCGATGACGTTCGCGGCGCCACCGGGCTCGATGTGGCAGAAGCTCCCGCGCATCGCGCCGGCGGCGAGATAGCAGACTGTGTCGTACGTCTCGTCCCGTTCCTCGAGGGCGCGTTCGAGCCCGAGCTCATATCCCGTCGTCACGAGCAGCGGCTGCGCGGTCTGCCGATCGCGCAGGAGGGAGGGGAGACCCGCGAGGAAGCGGTGAACCGGCGTCGGCTCCCCGTCGTTGGAGACGAGCGTGTGCAGCGTGTCGTAGAGCTGACCCGCGCCGTTGAGCACCGACACCGCCTGCGAGACGCGCGCGAGCTCGGGCGAGAGATCCTCCAGGCCGAAGCGGCGGGCGAGCTCGGACGCGAGCGGCTCGGAGCCCGACCCGACGACGATCGTCACCTTGCCGGCGAGGATCTGCGCGGCGACCTCCTCGAAGTGCTCGAGCTCGGGGATCGCGCCACGGCTGACGGCGAACGTCTCGTGGCGGAGGATCGAGGCGTGAACGCTACGGAGGATCGGGCTCGGCTCGAGGCCGAGCTCCTCCACGAGCGTCTCGCGCCCCCGCCGGTACACCTCGAGCGCGTCGGCTTGCCGCCCCGAGCGGTACAGCGCGTGCGTGAGCTGCGCACGGAGGCGCTCGCGCAACGGATGCGCCCGGACGAGCGCCTCGAGATCGCTGACGAGCGCCCCGTGCTCGCCGATCGCGAGCCGCGCCTCTGCCTGCTCCTCGAGGAGGACGAGCCGGAACTCCTCGAGCCGCCCGATCTCGTCCTGCGCGAACGCCTCGTAGCGGAACTCCGCGAGCGGCTCGCCACGCCAGAGCCCGAGCGCCTCGTCGAGTAGCTCGGCGCGCCGCGCGGGCTCGCTCGCGCGCGCCTCGTCGACGAGAGCGCGGACCCGCGCCGCGTCGAGTTGTTCGGGCTCGAGCCGCACGACGTAGCCGGGCGGCCGCGTCTCGATGACGTCGGCGCCGAGCGCCTTCCGCAGCTGGGCGACGAAGTTCTGCAGCGAGGCGCTCGCGGTCGCGGGCGGATCCCCGCTCCAGAGGATCTCGACGAGCCGGTCGGTCGACACGACCCGGCCCGCGTCGAGGAGAAGAGCGACGAGGAGGGCGCGTTGCTTCGGCCCTCCAAGGGCGATTTGCTCGTCGCCGACTCGCGCTTCGAGCGGTCCGAGGATCGCGAATTCGACCACGCAGGAGGTTCTAGCACCCTTTCGCGGTGCGGTCCTGGCCGCCGTTAGGCCGCCGTTAGTGCGCGGTTGGCGGCGTCTTCGACGGTGCCGCCATGACTACTCCATCTCCGCGCCAGCGTTTCGTCCTCGCGAACGTCTTCGGCTTGGCCCTTGTCGTGGTCGTCGGGCTCTTCTACGCCTTCGTCCTGGGCTCCGGCAAGGCCGCCACGGCCGATGTCCCCGCCCGCTCAAAAGCTCGCAGTCACGTGCTCGTGAAGGCCGACTCGGGGAAGGTCCTCGCCGGCTTCGAGGCGCGCAGCTACGCCCCCGGAGAAGTCGCCGCGCTTCGGATCACGGGTGACGCGCCGCGCACTGTCACGCTCTGCTTCTTCCTCGCCGGCGCGGCTGGAGCGGACGTACCCGGTCTCACGAACATGGACTGGGACAAGCACACGTTCGGCAAGGAGTTGGGCGATCCACTCGTCATCCACAGACCGGCGTCGAAGAATTGGGTCGAGCACGTCCACCTCGGTGCGCGGTGGCCGAGCGGCGCCTACGTTGCCCGCCTCGAGTGGAACGGGGGCGAGGACTACGCGCCGTTCATCCTCCGCGCGAAGCAGCCAGGCACGGCGCCCGTACTCGTGATCGAGCCCACGAACACGTGGCACGCGTACAACGTCTACAACGGCGACAGCTGGTACCTCGACGGAGGCGTGCACGTCGTCGATCTCACGCATCCATTCGCCGCGACGGACGTCAAGGGGCGCCATGTCCCCGCGGGCCTGCCCGAGCAGTTCTGGAGGCTCGACGTCGGCTTTCTCCGCTGGTACTGGCGGAGCGGCTACCAGGGCGACTTCTTCTCGGACGACGACCTCGAGCACATCACGGACGTCAAGCAGCTCCTCCGCTACCGGCTCATCGTCTTCGCCGGTCACGAGGAGTACGTCACCTCCCACGTCTACAAGCTCATCACGCAGTACCGCGACGCCGGAGGCAACCTCGCCTTCCTCTCCGCGAACAACTTCTTCTACAAGGTCGAAGTCCACGGCAACACGATGGTCGGCCGCTGGCACTGGCGGAAGCTCGGCAAGCCGGAGGCGTCGCTCATCGGCGCGCAGTACGTCGGCTGGAACAACGCTCACTGGCCGAACCAGCCGTACCACCTCATCAACCGGCAGGCGGCGCCCTGGCTGTTCAAAGGGACGGGCCTGCAGAACGGCGCGACGTTCGGGAAGTACGGGATCGAGATCGACGAGCCGAACACGTACTCGCCCGACGACACCGACGTCCTCGCCGAGATCCCGAACGAGTTCGGCGACAAAGATGCGGACATGACGATCTACCGCATGGGCCGCTCGACGGTGTTCGACGCAGGCGTCTTCAATTTCGCGGCGAGTGCGCACTGGCCCAAGATCTCGCGGATGGTCTCGAACCTCTGGGGGCATCTGAGCGG
Organism: Gaiellaceae bacterium; assembly: GCA_033857715.1. Taxonomy (GTDB): domain Bacteria; phylum Actinomycetota; class Thermoleophilia; order Gaiellales; family Gaiellaceae; genus Palsa-739. Next base: position 3,244 of record JAWVDC010000108.1, read on the forward strand.
CGAGACGCCGGGGTGAGATGGGGCGCGGCGTGCGGGATCGCCGCCGCGGCCGGCGTGGTCGCGGCGTGCGGCGCCGTCGCGCCACGGACGACGACGATGCCGACGGTGACGGCCCCGCAACCGCCTCCACAGACGGAGGCGGTCCCGTGGCCGACGTACGGCGCCGACAACGCTCGCACGCGCTCTGTCACCGTCCCGGGCCTGCGTCCACCGTTTCGCCGGCTGTGGGAGTTCCACGGCCACACGCTCCTCGAGTTCCCGCCGGTCGCCGGGTACGGGCTGCTCTACGAAGAGGGCTTCGACGGGCGCATCCAGGCGATCGACCCGGCGACGGGCGCAGAGCAGTGGAGCTACTACTCACGCCGGTGCGGCTGGTCGTCGCCGGCGCTCGGCCGCGGACTCGTCTTCGCGACCTTCATCGGCGACGCGCGCTGCTCGCCGCGGCTCGACGGCGAAATCGTCGCACTCTCGCCCCGGACGGGACACGTTCGCTGGCGTCGGGTTATCGCCAAGAGCGAATCGTCGCCGCTCCTCGCCCGCGGCACGGTCTACTTCGGCGACGCAAGCGGTCGCGTCAACGCCCTCGACGCCGCGACGGGAAAGACGCGCTGGAGCTACGACACCGGCGCGGCGGTCAAGGCGTCCCCGGCGCTCGCAGGCGGCCGCCTCTTCGTCGGTAACTACGCCGGCGCCTTCTACGCGCTCGACGCGCGCACGGGGAGGGTGCTCTGGCAGAACGGCGGGCACGGCAACTTCTACGCCGGCGCCTCCGTCGAGGCCGGCCGGGTCTACGTCGGCTCGGTCGACCACAGCGTCTATGCCTTCTCCGCTCGCAGCGGCCGGCAACTGTGGAGCTTCGGCACCGGCGGCTACGTCTACGCCTCGCCGGCCGTGTGGCGCGGCATCGTCCTCGTCGGCTCGTACGACGACACGTTCTACGCGATCAACGGCGCGACGGGAACGCTGCGCTGGGACTTCCACGCCGGCGGCCGGATCACCGGCCCCGCGTCGGTCATCGACGGCGTCGTCTACTTCTCGACCCTCACGCATATGACCTACGCCCTCGACGCCGCGAGCGGCCGGCTCATCTCGAAGTGGAACATAGGCGAGTACTCCGCCGCGGTCGCGGCCGGCGGGCACCTCTATCTCATCGGCGTCGGCCGGATCTACGCGCTCGCGCCGCGCTGAATCACCCGCGGATCGGCAACGCGAGCGTGAGACCCGACCACGTGATCGACGACGCCTCGTTGTCCGCGCGAAGGTACGGCGAGTCGTTCTGTGTCACCTGGAGGACGATCGAGTCGCCGGCCGGGAAGAGCCAGTCGTTGCCGAAGAGGTAGGTCGTGAGCGTCCCGCTCGCCGCGTCGCCCGCGGCGGTCGAGAGCCGGTACGCGCCGCGCGTGACGAGCGTCTTCGAGCCGTCCGGCGCCTGATCCCACAACTTCAGGCCGACGACCGCGTCCGTCCCCGTCAGCGAGTACGCGAGGCTGACCTTCGGGAGCCCGATCAGGTGGGTCGGGGAGGCGTTCGCGAACGTGTAGTGCACGGCGCCCGGGTCGGTCGTGCCTGCGTCCTTCTGGAGGCAGCCGCCGTTCGCGACCGGGTCGCTCGCAGGGCCGTCCTCGGGGTTCGCCGTCGCCGATGCGGTCGTCCCTCCGCTCGTGCTCGTCAGCGTCGTCGTGCCGTTTGCGAGCGTGTTCCACGGTCCGCTCACCGGCGCGGGAGTCGATCCCGGCGCGCACTCCGTCCGGAACGAGAACGCGATCTGTCCCGTGGCGCGATGGCGAAGGACATGCGTGACGAGGAACGCGTAGGCATGCCGGTTGATCGGCTGCCACTGCCATCCCGGGTTCTGCGCGTTCGAGTGCCCGACGTCCGCGAACACCATCTGGATCGGGTAGTGCGCGCTCGCCGCCTTGAGCTTCCGGAACATCTGCAGCGTCTGCACGGCCGAGAAGAGCGGGTCGGTCCAGCCCTGGATCGCGAAGATCGGCACGGCCTTCGCCTTCTTCGCCTTGAGCTTCGCGAGGAACGCGTTCGCGGAGAACGCGTTGCGGTACTTGTACGAGGCGACGATCCCGGCGAGGACGGGGTCGGTGCCTGTGTCGTACGGCTCGCCCGCCTGGATCCGGGCATAGCCCTCGTCGAGGTCGGTGCCGTAGTGGGAGGCGTTCGTGTCGTAGCGCCCGTCCGCCTGCGCGCGGCCGGCGGCGTAGAGGCTGGAGATGTAGCTCATCTTCGGCACGCCGAACGGAACGTTGTGCGGCTTCGACTGGTCGGGCAGTGCGGTCGCGCGGCCGTTCGGGGCGAGTGAGTCGAGGAGATCCGTCCAGCCGTACTTCGGCACCGCGGCGGAGAGGCGGAGCGTGTGGCCCTTGGGGCTTCTCCACGGCGCCGACAAGGCGAGCTCCCAGCTCTGGCCGGCGCCGTACGAGTCCCCGGTCACCGCGAGCTTCGCCGCCTGCGCGACCCCGCCGTCGACGAGCTTCGCGAGGATCGTCTTCGTGTCGCGAACCTCGAAGCGCTCGTCGGCGAGGTGCGTGTAGCCCTTGGGGCATTTCGCGTCCGGATCCGTCGTGCCGCACGACTCCCCGAAGCCGCGCGCCGTGTAGTTGACGACGACCCAGCCGTGTGAGACGAACCAGACGTTGTTCCAATGCCAGGTGTCGGCCCCGTCGCCCGCCTTCGAGCTCGCCTCCCAGTAGCTCTTGTCCTGACCCCAGCCGTGCAGCATCACGATCGCCGGCCGGGCCGTCGTCGCGTTGAGCGGGATGGAGATGTCGATGTCGAGTCCGATCCCGTCGAACGTCCCGATCTCGCCGGAGCACTTCGCGTACGACACCTTGTCCGTCGTCGTGACCTTGACGCACGACCTGACGAGCTTCGCCGCGGCGACCTGCGCGAGCGTCGCGTGGGACGACGTCGCCTGCGCGCCCGCCGACAGAACGAGTGCGAGCGCCGCGAGGAGTCCGATCAGCTTTGCCATGGTGAGGACTACCCGCACGGCGGCGTAGCTCCTCCTCGAGAGGGCACAGTGCGTAGATGGAGCGTCTCGCCGATCCCTACCGCGACCTCGACGTCATCGACTCGCGCGCGCCGCGCTTCAACCAGGCGACGATCGGGACGCTCTCCGTGCTCGCCGTGGCGACAGGCTGGTGGTGGCTGCTCGCGGTGCTTGCCGCCCAGCTCTGGATCGGCCTCAGCGTCGGGCGGAGGTTCTGCCTCCCGTGTCTCGCGTACTTCGAGCTCGTGCAGCCGCGCATCGGGGAGGGGCCACTCGAGGACTCCCGCCCGCCGCGCTTCGCGAATCTCGTCGGCGCGGTCTTCCTCTCCGCGGCTGCCGCCTTCTACGGGTCGGGATTCCGCGTCGCCGGTGCCCTGCTCGGCGGCCTCGTTGCTGCGCTCGCGCTCCTCGCCGCGGTCACCGGGTTCTGCACGGGGTGCGAGGCGTACAAGATCGGCTGCCGGCTGAGAGGGCGCCCGTTCGTGTCCTGTCCGGTGCCGCCCCGCTAAGAGCTCCGCGGGCGGCGCGCGAGGAGAACTGCGCTCCCGATCAACGTCGCGAACCCGAGCATCTGGATCACTCCGCGCGCGCCGCCCGGAGCGCGCTCGTCGAAGAGGACGAACCCCGAGGCGATCGGCACGGCGTTCGTCGCGAGCGTCGCGAGCCCCGCCGTCGCCAGCGCACCGCCGGCCTGGAACGCCTGCTGGAGCAGTCCCGTCCCGAACGCGTACACGACGAGGAGCGGCACGAACGCAATGAGCCATATCCCGCCGAACACGCCGAGCTTCGAGAGGATGTCGCCCGCCGCGAACGCGAGGCCGGCCGCGAGACCGAGAGCCGGCGCCCGCGCGATCCCGATCCGCGCACCCGTGAGCACGAGCGAGCCCGCAACGATCGCGCCGAGCCAGATCGCCACCGCATACGCCGACGGCTTCCGGTCGACCTGGGTCGATCCCACGAGCGAGAGCGCGAGCAGGAGCAGTCCGGCCACGCCCGCCGCGACGGCGACCTGCTCGCGGCGCGGAAGGCGACTGGGGTGGCCCTTCGCGCTGAAGATCGCGAGCGCCGCGATCCCCGACGCGCCGACGCCCTGCACGAGCGAGAGCGGCGAGAGGCGGAGCGCCCCGAGATAGAGCAGCCAGCCGACCGACTCGAGACCAAAGCTCACGAGCCAGGCTCTGCTCTTCAGCAGGAGCCGTATCGCCTCGACCGGCCGGCGCACCGACAGCTTCGGCATCGCCGCCACGGCGTCGTGCTGCATCGAATACGACCAGTTGATCGCGATCGCGGCGAGGAACGAGAGAACGAGGCCGGCGGCGAATGTCACCGCGCGATCTTGTCGTGGATCAGCCCGTTCGAGCTGACGAACTGTCCGTCGGCCGCGAAGCCGGTGCGGCCGCCCGCTTCCTCGACGATCGGGACGAGAGCGGCGTAGTCCCACAGCTTGAGCGGGTAGTCGATCGCGGCGTCGAGCGCTCCCTCCGCGACGAGGACGTGCTGCCAGAAATCTCCGAGCGCCCGCGTGTGCCACGCGACGTCCTCGAGCGCCGCGAGGTCGGACGCGAGCGCGGCCGAGACCGCGGCGTCTGCGAGGTCGGCGACGCCGGAGACGCGGATCGGCGCGCCGTTGGCGTACGCGCCCTCGCCGCGCGCCGCCCACCAGCGCCGTCCGAGCGCCGGGGCCGAGACGACGCCGACGACGAGCTCGTCGTCGTCTGCGAGCGCGATAAGCGTCGCCCACACCGGGATGCCTCGCACGAAGTTCTTCGTGCCGTCGATCGGATCGACGATCCACCGGACTCCGTCCTCGGGGCCGCCGAACTCCTCGCCGAAGAATCCGTCATCTCCCGCCATCGAGCGCAGCGCCTGCTCGATTGCTCGGTCGGCGTCGCTGACCGGCGTGAGATCCGGCTTCCGCTCCACGCGAAGGTCGCTCGCGCCGAACCGCGTGAGGCTGATCGCGTCGGCCGCGTCCGCGAGCTCGAGCGCGAATTCGAGCTCCGCGCTCATTTGCGGCGGGACGCGAGCTCGGCCTCGACGTCCGCGACGTCGACGCCTGCGATTGCGAGCAGGGCGTAGAGATGGAACAGCACATCCGCGGCTTCCTCCACGAGTCGGCCGTCGTCCGAGGCGGCGGCGACCGCGGCCTCGCCGGCTTCCTCGACGAGCTTCTGCGCCGCGCGCCCGACGCCCGCGTCGGCGAGCGACGCGACGTACGAGCCCTCCGGCCGGTCGCGCACACGCTCGACCACCGTCCGCCACAGCTCGGGCGCGAAGCACGACACCGAGCCGGTGTGACACGCCGGCCCGGCCGGCTCGACCCGCACGAGGAGCGCGTCTCCGTCGCAGTCGTCCCGCAACTCGACGACACGCAGCGTGTTGCCGGAGGTCGCGCCCTTGTGCCACAGCTCCTGTCGCGACCGGCTCCAGAACCACGCGTCGCCGGTCTCGCGCGTCAGCCGCTCGGCCTCGGCGTCCATCCACGCGAGCATGAGCACGCGCCCGCTCGCCGCGTCCTGGACGATTGCGGCGCGCAGCTCAGGCTGCATCGCGCACCTCTACGCCGAGCTCTCGAAGCTCTTCGCGCAGGGAGACGAGCCGCGCCGGATTCTCGTGGAGGATCGAGGCGAGCAGCGCCGCCTCCGCGACCTCGAGCGCCGCGGCGACGTGCTGCGCGTTGCCCGCTCCGCCGGAAGCGATCACCGGCAGCGAGATCGCGTCGCGGAGCTGCGCGAGGAGCTCGATGTCGTAGCCCTCGCGCGTCCCGTCGCGGTCGATCGAGGTCACGAGCAGCTCGCCCGCTCCGCGTTGCTCACACTCGCGCGCCCATGCGAGCGTGTCGCGCCCGGCCTCGCGCGTGGCGGAGTGCGAGTGGACGCGCCCGTCCTCAGTGTCGATCGCGACGACGACCGCTTGGCTCCCGAGCACCTCGGCGAGCTCGCCGATCAGCTCGGGCCGCGCGAGCGCGGCGGAGTTGACCGAGACTTTGTCCGCGCCCGCCTCGAGCACTGCCGTCGCGTCGGCCACCGAGCGGATCCCCCCGCCGACCGTGAACGGGATTGAGACCTGTTCCGCAACGGCCGCGGCTACCTCGACCGCCGAGCCGCGGGCGTCGAGCGTCGCGGAGATGTCGAGGAAGACGAGCTCGTCGGCGCCCGCGTCGGAGTACGCCGCGCCGAGCTCGACAGGGTCGCCGACGTCGCGCAGCTCCTTGAAGCGGACGCCCTTCACGACGCGCCCGCCGGCGACGTCGAGACAGGGGATCAAGCGCGGGAGAGGCATGACTCCAGGAATCTCGCGCCCGCGGCGCCGCTCTTCTCCGGATGGAATTGGACGCCGGTGAACGAGCCCGACTCGATGATCGCCGCGTGGCCCTCGCTGCGGGCGACCACGGCGTCCGTCACGCACGCGTACGAGTGCGCGAACCAGTACGTCTCATGTCCGTCGACCGGCGCCCACCCGATGCGCGGCACGCGCTCGTCGCGCAGGCGCACGGCGCGGCCGGGGACGAGGCCGAGGCACGGCGTACCGCCGTCCTCCTCGCTTTCGTCGAGCGCGATCTGCGCGCCGAGGCAGATGCCGAGCACTGCGCGCCCCGACGCGACGCGCTCGCGCAGCACGTCGGCCGCGTCGCCGAGCCCTTCCATCGCCGACCGCGCAGAGCCGACGCCGGGAAGAACGGCGAGGTCGGCGGCGGCGAGATCATCGACGAGCTCGGCCCCGAGCCGCCGGAAGGCAAGCTCGACCGAGCGGACGTTCCCCGCGCCGTACCGGGCAATCGCGACCGTCGTCACAGGACGCCCTTCGTCGACGGGAGCCCTTCGCCGTCCCTCCGCACCGCCGCCTTGAGCGCGCGGCCGAGCGCCTTGTAGGCGGCCTCAGCGATGTGGTGCTCGTCGCGCCCGGTCGCCTTCACGTGGAGCGTCAGCCGCGCGGCCGAGGCGAGGCTCTCGAGAACGTGCTGCGCGAGGCCGGGGTCGTGCTCGAGATCGATCTCGGCGCCGCGCCGCCCGCCGAGATCGACCGCGACATCGGCGCGCGCGTCGTCCATCACGACGACCCCGCTGCCGTACCGCGAGATCCCGACCCGGTCGCCGAGCGCGCGATCGAGCGCCTCGCCGAACGCGATCGCCGTGTCCTCGGCGGTGTGATGCGGCCCGGTCTCGAGATCCCCGGCGCCCTCGACGACGAGGTCGAAGCTGCCGTGGAACGCGAGCTGCTCGAGGAAGTGGTCGTAGATCCCCGCGCCCGTCTGCACGCGCACGCGCCCGGCGCCGTCGAGGTCGAGCCGCACTCGAATCGCCGTCTCTGCCGTCGCGCGCGCCGAACGCACGCGCCGCTGCGGCCGCGGCTCCTCGCCCGCGAGCACCGAGAGGAGAAGGTCGTCGTCCTCGCGATCGCGAACGGTGATCCGGATCCCGCCGCCGGTGACGCGGACGACGCAGCCCCCGGCGAGCAGCTTCTCGAAGATCGCGCCCGGATCCTCGACGGGGCAGAAGACGAAGTTCGCGCGCGACGCCGCCGGCTCGAAGCCGAGGCCTCGCAGCTCGCCGGCGAGGCGCTCGCGCTCTTCGACGACCTCGCCCACGTCAGGCGGGTTGCGGAGAGCGGCGACTGCAAGCGCAGCGGAAAGCGTGGAGACGGGAGCGGGGGACTGTCGGCGGCGCAGCTCCTCCGCGATCTCCGGCCGCGCAAGCGCGTAGCCCACGCGCGCCCCCGCGAGCCCGAACGCCTTCGAGAACGTCCGAATCACAACGACGTCCTCGTCGTGGATAAGCCCCACAGCCGTCTCGCCCGCGTACTCGAAGTACGCCTCGTCGACCGCGAGCGGCCGCGCATCGGGCAGCGGCCCGAGCTCACCGAACGGATTGCCCGGCCGGCACGCGAACGTCAAGACCGGGGCGTCAGCGCCAACGGTTGCGCCCGCAAGGAGGGCGCCGAGCCGGAAGAGCGGATACGTCGGCTCCTCTGGAATCGCCACCGTGTCGCCGGGTCCCGCGAATGCGCGGGCGATCAGGAGGATCAGGTCGTCGGCGCCCGCGCCGAGCACGATGTTCTCGGGCTCGACTCCGGCGTACCGCGCGATGGCCGCTTCGAGCGCGGTGTAGCCGCCGTGCGGATACGTGTTCACCTCCGCTAGCGCCGCCGCGAGCGCGCCCGGCCGCGAGGAGACGAGCGGCACCGGCGGCACGTTCCCGTCGAAACGCACGATTTCGACCGGATCGAGCCCGGCCCGCCGCGCGAGCTCCTCCGTTGACGGCGCCCACGCGTACGGCGCGAACGCCTCTGCGAGCGCCCTCATCGCGCCACCGCGGCCGCGTGCGCGGGCAACCCCTCGACCGCCGCGAGCGCCTCGATTGTCGGCCGCACCCGCGCGAGCCCGTCCGCCGTCAGACGCTGGACTGTGATCGGCTTGAGGAACGTCTCGAGCCCCAGCCCGCCGACCGACCGCGCCCAGCCACCCGTCGGGAGGACGTGGTTCGCGCCCGTCCCGAGATCGCCTGCGGGAACGGGCGAGCTCGCGCCGACGAACACCGCGCCTGCGTTGCGCACATCCCCGGCAAGCTCCTCCGCGGCACCGAGCAGTACGAGGTGCTCGGGCGCGATCGCCTCCGCCTCCTCCAACGTCGAGACGACGCGGCACACCGCCTCGTGCCCGTGCTCGGCCTGCGCCGCGACCTCGAGCTCCGCGATGCGCGGGTCGCCGCCCTCGCCGAGCACGACGACCACCTCCGACGGCCCGGCGGGAAAGTCGATCGGGACGTCGCGCCACACCTCGAGCTTCGCGTCATTCACATACGGCCCGCCCGGCCCGACGATCTTGTCGACGCGCTCGACGTACGCGAGGAACCCGATCGCCTGCGCGCCGCCGATCGCCCACACCTCGCCGAGCCCGAGCAGCTCCGCCGCCCGCGCGACCAACCCGGCGCCCTCCGGTGGCGTGCAAATCACGAGCTCGCGCACACCGGCAGTGACCGCCGGCACTGCGCACATGACCAGCGTCGACACCAAGCCGCGCGGCACGTAGATCCCAACGCGGTCGAGCGGAATCCACCGGCGCTCGAGCTCGACGCCGGGCTCCACCTCGAACCGGATGTCCGCCGGCCGCTGCGCTTCGTGCCAGCGCCGCACGCGATCGGCGAGCGCGAGCACCTCCGCCTCCGGCAGCTCGCCGTCGGGCACCGCGCGCGCCGGCTCCACGCCGTCGAACTTCAGAGACCACTCCCGCACGGCATCGAGCCCGCGCTCCTTGACGTCGGAAACGACGCTCATCCGAGCATCCGCTCGACCGGCACCAAGAGGATCGACGACGCTCCCGCAGCCTCGAGCTCCGGGAGCAGCCGCCACACGTCGGCCGCGGGAATGAGGCTGTGCACCGCGACCATGCCGGGCTCGGACAGCGGCAGCACGCTCGGCGCGCGCGACCCCGGGACGAGCGCGACGATCCGGTCGAGCGCATCCTCGGGCGCGTTGAGCATGAGATAGCGCGCGCCGCGCGCCTCGACGACGCTCCGGAAGACGCCCGCGAGCTGCAGCGCCGCCGCCGACGGCTCCGGCGCGCCGACGAGCACCGCCTCCGACTCGAGCAACGTCGCGACCGACCGCAGCCCGTTCGTGCGGAGCGTGCTCCCGGAGGAGACGAGGTCGACGATCGCATCCGCAAGCCCGAGCCGCGGCGCGAGCTCGACGGATCCGTGCACATCGACGATCTCGATGTCGGGGAGAAGCTCGCGCGCAAGGCGGGGAAAGCTCGTCGCCACACGCGCGCCGCGCAGCATCTCGAGGCCGGTGATCGCAGACTCCGCGGGCACCGCAACCTCGAGCGTGCACGCGCCGAACCCGAGCCGGGCGAGCTCGCTCACGTCGGCGCCGCGCTCGCGCACGATGTCCAGTCCGGTGATCCCGCAGTCGACGACGCCGTCCTGCACGTACTCGGGCACGTCGTCGGCGCGCACGAGGAGCGCCTCGACGGGCGCGTTGCGGCACGGAAAGGCGAGCGCGCGGTCGCTCGGCGTCTCCGGCCCTAGCCCCGCGTCGTGGAGAAGCTGGATCGACGGCTCGCGCAGCCGGCCCTTCGACGGGACGGCGATCCTCAAGCGCGCTTGCGCTTCGTCGTTCGCCGCGAAAGCGCCAGGCGATACCCGCCCTCGCCGTTCCGCAGCCATTGCGCCACCCGCGTCACCGTCGTCGTCGATGCGTGCGCCCTCTGCGCCACCTCGAGGTAGGGGAGCCCCTCCTCGAGCAGCTGCGCCACCTGCCACCGGTGCGCCATCGCGTCGAGCTCCGCCCGCGTGCAGAGATCCCGCAGGAACGCCTGCACCTCCTGCGGAGTCTTCAACGCCGCGACCGTCGCGAACAGGTCCTGCCAATGTCGGTCACCCTCTACCTGTTTGCTGGCTGCCATCGTGTTAGCATGGTAACACAGTGTTAGTAATTCCGGCAGTGGACGTGCTCGAGGGGAGAGCCGTCCGCCTAGAGCAGGGCGACTACGACCGCGTGCGGCTCGAGGGTGGCGACCCGCTCGAGCTCGTCGCCGCAGCCGCGCGGTCGAAGCCGCCGTTCGTCCACGTGATCGCGCTCGACGCGGCGCGCGACGGAGGAGCCCCGCTCGAGCTAGCCCGCGACGTCGTCGCGGCGGCCGCCCCTGTCCCGGTGCAGCTCGGCGGCGGCGTCCGCAGCGTCGCGGACGCGGTCGCGCTCGCCGACGCGGGCATCGCGCGGGTGCTCGTCGGCAGCGCGGCGTTCGGCCCCATCCCGCTCGAGGACTTCGTCGCGGCGCTCGGCGATCGCGTCGTCGTGGCGGTTGACGTCGCGCAAGGAACCGTCCGCACCGCCGGCTGGCTCGCCGACTCGGGCCTCTCGCCGGAGGACGCCCTCCTCCGCTGCGCCGAGGCCGGAGTCGAGCGCGTCCTCTGCACGGCAATTGCCCGAGACGGAACCGCCTCGGGCCCCGATCTCGACCTGATCCGCCGAGCGCGCGCGGCCTTCGCGGGCGAGATCCTCGCCGCGGGAGGCGTCCGCGACCAGCGCGACATCGAGGCTCTCGCGGACGCGGGCGCCGACGGCGCCGTCGTCGGCCGCGCCTGGCTCGAAGGCGCCCTCGCAACCTAAGCACGCCCGACGTTTCAGACCGCCGCGCTCGGTCAGGAGAGAGTCGCAAGTTCAATCCTGAAAGAGGAGGGGTCATGGCGAGCGATGAGTTCAGAACGGCGCAACCCGCGCCGGCGCCGTCGAGCGGCGTCGGAGGGACTGCGACGGAGGCCGTGGAGAAGGTGCAGGCACAGGCATCCCAGGCCACGGCGCGGGCAGCGGAACAGGTACGGAGTCAGGTCGACAGCCGGTCGACCCAGGCAGCGGCACGGATCACGCCGCTCGCTCGCGCCCTGCAGGGTGCCGGCGACGACCTGCAGCGCGAGGGGAACGACACGGAGGCGCGGGCGGCTTACCGCATCGCCGGGCAGGTCGAGTCATTGGCGGGATATCTCCGCGCGTCGAACTCCGACCGCTTCCTCGGTGACGTCGAGCAGTTCGCGCGACGCCGGCCCTGGGTCGCCGGCGGGCTCGCGGCGGCCACCGGCTTCATGGCGGCGCGCTTCCTGCGGGCTTCGGCCGAGAGTCGCTACGGCGCCGCCGGATATACGAACCCATCTGGCGACCACGACTGGCCGATGACCCGCGAGACCGGCACGACGATGAGCACGCCCCCGCAGAGCGTGCCCGCTTCGCCCGGCCCGGAGTACTAGATGGACACGATCCACCGCAACGGCAACGGCAACGGCGAGGCGCTGCGGGACCGCGGCACCGGCGAGCTCATGAAGCAGCTATCCGGCCAGGTGTCGACGCTCATGCGGCAAGAAGTCGAGCTCGCGAAGGCGGAGCTTGCGGAGAAAGGAAAGAAGGCGGGAGTCGCCGCCGGCGCGGTCGGCGGCGCGGCCGTCGCCGGGTTCTACGCGCTCGGCTCCCTCACGGCTTTCCTCATCCTCGTGCTGAGCCTCGCGATCCCGGCTTGGGTGGCGGCGCTCATCGTGACCGTCTGCTGGGCCGCGATCGCCGGCGTCCTCGCCGCCCGCGCGCGCGAACGCGTGCAGGCCATGGGGAAGCCCATTCCTGAAAAGACTGTGGAGACGTTGAAGGAGGACGTGCAATGGCTGAAAGATCGGAACTGATCCGGAACGACATCGAGCGGACGCGCGCGGAGATGGGCGACACGATGGACGCGCTCGGCTACAAGGCGAACGTCCCGGCCCGCACGAAGGGCTGGATGTCCCGCAAGACAGACCGCGTCACGAGTCTCGGCGGGAGAGGCTTCTCCCGGATCTCGGGCGCTGCGGATTCCGTCGTGACCAGAGTGTCGGGCGCCACTCCGAGCCCCGGCTCCGTCCAGGCGGGCGCCGGACGTGTCAAGGGAACGGCCGAGCGGAACCCACTCGGTCTGGCGATCGCCGGCGCGGCTGCCGGCTTCGTCGCGGGCATCCTCGCTCCCTCGACGACCGTCGAGAACGAGAAGCTCGGTCCGCTCGCCGACCAGACGAAGGCCGCGGCACTCGATGCCGGCCAGGAAGCGTTCGAGCACGGCAAGCAGGTCGTCCGGGCAACGGTCCAGACCGCGGCCGACACGGCGCAACAGGAAACGCAGCGCCACAGCGAGCAGTTCGCGGATTCAATCCAGGACAAGGCCGGCGACGTCGGCTACTAAGAAGGGACTGGGAGCGGCGCTCGGGGAGCGCCGCTCCCGCTCGGTTCCTAGCCCTCGCGTTCGCGCTTCGCGCGCGACGCGAGGCTCGCCCGCTTCGTCGCGTTGAGCTCGACCTTCCGCAGCCGGATCGATTCCGGCGTGACCTCGACGGCTTCGTCGTCGCGGATGAACTCGAGCGCTTGCTCGAGCGAGAGCGGCCGCGGCGGGATCAGCCGCACCGTCTCGTCGGCGGACGCCGCGCGCATGTTCGTGAGCTTCTTCGGCTTGCATGCGTTCACGTCGAGGTCGTTGTCGCGCGCGTTCTCGCCGACGACCATCCCCTCGTACAGCTCCTCACCCGGCTTGATGAACAGCGAGCCGCGCTCCTGGAGGTTCGTAATCGCGAACGCCGTCGCCGCGCCTCGGCGGTCGGCGACGAGGCTGCCGGTCGGCCGCGTCCGCAGCTCGCCGTGCCACGGCTCCCACGCCTCGAACACGTGGTGGAGGATCCCGGTGCCGCGCGTCTCGGTGAGGAACTCGGTGCGGAAGCCGATGAGCGCGCGGGCGGGGACGAGGTACTCCATGCGCGCCCAGCCGGTGCCGTGGTTGACCATCTGCTGCATCCGGCCCTTGCGCAGCGCGAGCAGCTGCGTGACGACCCCGATGAACTCCTCGGGGATGTCGATCGCAACGCGCTCGACCGGCTCGTGCTTCTTCCCGTCGACCTGCTTCGTCAGCACCTCCGGCTTGCCGACAGTCAACTCGAACCCCTCGCGGCGCATGAGCTCCACGAGGATCGCCAGCTGGAGCTCGCCGCGGCCCTGCACCTCCCACGCGTCCGGCCGCGTGGTCGGCAGGACGCGCAGCGAGACGTTGCCGACGAGCTCCGCGTCGAGGCGATCCTTCACCTGGCTCGCGGTCAGCCGCGTCCCTTCCTGGCCGGCGAGCGGGCTCGTGTTGATGCCGATCGTGACGGAGAGGCTCGGCTCGTCGACGGTCGTCACGGGGAGCGGCCTTGGATCCACGGGATCGGCGATCGTCTCCCCGATCGTCACCTCGGGCAGGCCGGCGAGCGCGACGATCTCGCCCGGCCCGGCCTCGTCGGCGGGCACGCGGTCGAGCGCCTCGGTGATGTAGAGCTCGACGACGCGCGCCTGCTGGATCGTCCCGTCGGAGCGGCACCACGCGATCTGCGTCCCTTTGCGCAGCGCGCCGTGGCGGATGCGCAGGAGCGCGAGCCGCCCGACGTACGGGCTCGCGTCGAGGTTGGTCACGAGCGCCTGCAGCGGATGCTCGGGGTCGTGGCTCGGCGCCGGGATCGTCTCAAGGATCGTCTGGAACAGCGGCTCGAGATCCGCCGCGAGCTCGTCCGCGGCGAGACCGGCGCGCCCGGCGCGCGCGTTCGCGAAGACGATCGGGAACTCGATCTGCGACGCGTCGGCGTCGAGATCGAGGAAGAGCTCGTACACCTCGTTCACGACCTCCGCCGCCCGCGCATCGGGCCGGTCGACCTTGTTGACCACGAGCACGACGGGCAGCTTCAGCTCGAGCGCCTTCCGCAGGACGAAGCGCGTCTGCGGCAGCGGCCCCTCGGACGCGTCGACGAGCAGCAGCACGCCGTCCACCATCGTCAGCGCGCGCTCGACCTCGCCGCCGAAGTCGGCATGCCCCGGCGTGTCGACGATGTTGATCTTCGTCTCGCCGTGCTGCACCGCCGTGTTTTTCGCGAGGATCGTGATGCCCTTCTCGCGCTCGAGATCCATCGAGTCCATGACGCGCTCGTTGACGTCCTGGTTCTCGCGGAATGACCCGGACTGCCAGAGCATCGCGTCGACGAGCGTCGTCTTGCCGTGGTCGACGTGGGCGACGATCGCGATGTTACGGAGCTCGTTGCGGCGGACGGTGGGCACGCACCGAGCGTAGTGCCATACTCGGTGCGAGCCGTCGAGCGAAGGAGGCAGAGCATGGGCAGCAAGGACAAGAACGCGAGCAAGACCTCGGTGAAGAAGCCGGCGCAGAAGACCCTGAAGGAGAAGCGGGCCGCCAAGCAGGCGAAGAAGTAGCCGGCCGACGAGCCCGTGAACAGGCGCCTCCTGACGGCGATTTCGCGGGCTCACGTCGCCCTGTACCGCGCGAGTCGCGGCCGCGTCGGCGGGAGGATCCCAAGCGGCGCGCCGGTCCTCCTCCTGACCACGACCGGTCGCAAGAGCGGGAAGCAGCGCACGCTGCCGCTGCTCTATCTCGAAGACGCGGGGCGGTACGTCGTCGTTGCCTCGGTCGGCGGAGCCCCGAAGCATCCGGCGTGGTACCTGAACCTCGTCGCGAACCCGACGTCGACGATCGAGGTGGGGAGGCGCAAGCTCGGGGTAACCGCGACCACGGCGTCAGCGGAGGAGCGAACGCGTCTCTGGCCGCTGCTCGTGGGGATGTATGGCGCGTACGAGGACTACCAGGCGAAGGCGACCCGCGAGATCCCGGTCGTCATCCTTGCGCCGCGTCCGAGCTGACGGATGCGGGGCTGAGGACGTCTTGACGAGGCCTTTCCATTGTGAAACTAATTGTCCTCTGCCTGCGGCACTCCACATGCGTATGAGATCGTCGCGGCGCACCTCGCTCGCCTCGCTACTGGGCGTCGCGTTGGTCGTCGTGACTCTTTCGGCTGCCGCGCCGGCATGGGGAGCCGTGCTCAGCGTCACGTCGACTGCTGACGTGGCCACCAACTTCGGTGCTTGCGGCAGCTCCGGCCAAACTGTTCCCACGGGTCCGAGCCTGCGCGAGGCGATCTGCGCGGCGAACAACGCGGGCGCGGCCTCCACCACCATCAACGTGGCGGCCGGCAACTACACGATCACCAACGGCGAGCTGCAGATGGGGAAGGTGAGCGGCTCGAACATCACCCTGACCGGCGCCGGCTCGAACATCACCATCATCGACGGCAACCACAACAGCCGCGTGTTCGACCTCGACCCGTCTGTGGTCGGCGGGGTGACGACCACCATCTCCGGCGTCACGATCACGAACGGCAAGGACGGGACGTTCGGCGGCGCCGGCATCATCGCCGGCGGCGGTCATAGCGGGCAGGACACCCTGACCGTCTCGAACTCCGTGTTAAGCAACAACGCGGCGAACGCCGTCGCGCCGGCCACGACCAACAAGCCGGGCGGCGCCCTCTCGTTCCAGGGCGGCACGCTGCATCTGACCAACGACACCTTCTCCGGCAACCAGTCCTTCTCGAGCGCAGGCGCTGCCGTGTGGTACGAGACGTTCGAGCCCGGCGGGACACTGACCGTCAGCGACTCCACCTTCTCCGGCAACTCCACCACAGACTCCGGTGTTTCCGGAACCTCCGGCGGCGCGCTCGCACTGTCGGCGGGAAGCGGCGGAGCGACGTACACCGTCACCAACAGCACCTTCACCGGTAACACCGCCACCTCGAGCGGCACGGGCGAGACGGCGGCGGGCGGCGCGATCCTGGAGTACTCGGGAACCCTGACCGTTACCGGCTCCACGTTCACGAGCAACTCAGTCGGCGGCGCCGGCGCAACCGGTGGCCCGATCATCTGGACTGCCGGCGCTGCGGCGATGCATTACAACCGGTTCCTCAGCAACACCGGCACCGGTGGCGTGATGACGAATAGCGGCACGGGCACGGCCGATGTCACAGAGAACTGGTGGGGTTGCAACACCGGTCCGAACACGAGCGGCTGCGAGACGACCTCCGGGACTCTCATCACCGCCGCTCCGCGGCTCGTGCTGACAGCGACCGCCAGCCCGGCTCAGGTGGTTCATCCGAGCACCACGTCCACGATCACGGCCTCGCTGCTGACCGATTCGGCTGGCGCCGCGGTGTCCGCCAGCAACCTGGCCGGTGCCTTCAGCGGCCTGCCGGTCAGCTTCGCCGACCCGTCTGGTGACGCGACGGTAGGCGGCTCGCCGGGTGCGCATAGCGTCAACCTTTCCGGCGGTACTGCCAACATCGGCTACGACGCCGGCACCGTCATCGGCTCGAACGACGTCCTGGCCACGCTGAACAACGGCACGGCTACCGCGACTCTCGAGGTGGGCGAACTGCCGGCCTTCACGAGCGCCGACCACGCGAGCTTCCGCGTGGGCTCGTTCGGCTCGTTCACCGTCACCACAACCGGCGAGCCGAGCGCGACGCTGAGCGCGACGGACGCGGCGCTCCCGGTCTTCATGTCGTTCACCGATAACGGCGACGGCACCGGGACCCTGAGCGGGACGCCGCCGGCCGGCAGTGCGGGCACGTACCAGCTCACGCTCAAGGCGGACAACGGATTGAACCCGTCTGCTTCGCAGAGCTTTACTCTGACCGTGGGCGACTCGCCCGTGATCACGAGCGCCGATCACACGACGTTCGCAGTGGGGAGTGCAGGCAGCTTCTTCGTGACCACGAGCGCCGGGTTCCCGACGGCGACCACGATCGGTGAAAGCGGGAGCTTGCCGTCGGGTGTGACATTCGTCGACAACGGCAACGGCACTGCGACCCTAGCCGGCACGCCGGCTGCGGGCACCGGTGGCACCTACCCGCTGACGATCACGGCCGGCAACGGCGTTCTGCCCAACGCGACCCAGTCGTTCACGTTGACGGTGTCCGCGGTTCCCGTGATTACGAGTGCGGACCACACCACTTTCCAGGTGGGCTCGGCCGGCTCGTTCACGGTGACGACCAACGGCGGGTTCCCGACTGCGACGACGTTGACCAAGACGGGGACGCTGCCTGCAGGCGTGACCTTCACCGACAACGGGGACGGCACCGCCACCTTGGCCGGCACACCCGCAACGGGTACCGCCGGTTCCTACCCGCTTACGATCTCAGCCGCCAACACGGGCGGCCACAGCGACCAGGCGTTTACGTTGACCGTGAGCGGCTCGCCGCTGATCACGAGCGCCGACCACACGACCTTCGCGGTCGGCTCGGCCGGCACGTTCACGGTGACGACCACGCCGGGGGTTCCCGCGGCCACGACGATCACCGAGACCGGGACTCTGCCGTCGGGCGTCACGTTCACGGACAACGGTGACGGGACGGCGACCCTGGCCGGCACGCCGGCCGCAGGCACCGGAGGCAGCTATCCGATCACCATCAAGGCCAGCAACGGCGTGCCGCCGGATGCGGTGCAGAGCTTCACGCTGACGGTGACGGAGCTTCCGTCGATCACGAGCGCCAACCATGCGACGTTCCAGGTGGGTTCGGCGGGCAGCTTCACCGTGACCACGCATGCCGGCTTCCCGGTCGCGACCACGGTGACCAAGACCGGGTCGCTGCCGTCCGGTGTCTCGTTCACCGACAACGGTGACGGCACGGCGACCCTCGCCGGCACCCCGGCCGTGGGTACCGGTGGGAGCTACCCGCTGACCGTGACCGCGAGCAACACGGCCGGCCACACCGACCAGGCCTTCACCCTGACGGTGAACGCCTCGACGCTGATCACGAGCAGCGACCACACGACCTTCGCGGTGGGCTCGGCCGGCACGTTCACGGTGACGACATCACCGACCGCGACCACGGTGTCCGAGACGGGGACTTTGCCGTCTGGCGTCACGTTCACGGACAACGGGAACGGCACCGCCACTCTGGCCGGCACGCCGGCTGCCGGCACCGGCGGCAGCTACGCGATCAGCATCAAGGCCAGCAACGGCGTCCCACCGGACGCGACGCAGAGCTTCACGCTGACGGTGACCGAGCTCCCCTCGATTACGAGCGCAAACCACACGACCTTCATCATCGGCACAGCCGGGAGCTTCGCGGTCACTACGCACGCCGGTTTCCCGGTCGCGACCACCTTGACCGAGACCGGGTCGCTGCCGTCCGGCCTCACGTTCACCGACAACGGCGACGGTAGCGCCACCCTGGCCGGGACTCCGGCGGCCGGCAGCGGCGGGAGCTACCCGCTGACGCTGACCGCGACCAACTCGGTCGGCCATAGGGACCAGGCGTTCACCCTCGTCGTCGGCGCGTCGCCGACGATCACGAGCGCGGACCACGCCACCTTCACCCAGGGACATGCGGGGACCTTCACGGTCACAACGTCAGGCGGCTTCCCGACGCCTCCGGCGCTCAGTGAGACGGGGACCCTGCCGAGCGGCGTGACCTTCCACGACAACGGAAACGGCACCGCGACCCTGGCGGGCACGCCGACGGTAGGCGGGATCTTCGCGGTGGCCATCAGCGCCAACAATGGCGTCGCGCCGGCGACGATCCAGAGCTTCACGCTCACGGTCAACGGCCCGCCGGTGTTCACCAGCCCGAACGCCGCCACCTTCCTCACAGGCAACCACTGCGGTAGCTACCTGCTCACGACGACGGCGGCCGGATCTCCCGGCGCGACCCACCTGACCGCGTCGGGCGCCCTGCCGAGCGGCCTGACCTTCCACGACAACGGCGACGGCTCCGCGACGATCTCCGGGTGCGTCAACGGACTCACAAGCAACAAGACGTTCAGGTTGACCATCACTGCCACCAACTCGGTCGCTTCGGCGACCCAGGCGTTCACGCTATTCGTCAAGGCGCCCGCGACCGTTCCGCTCCCCAAGAAGCTGCCGGCAAGCAATGGCGTCCTCGTCGGCGTCCCCGTGCAGACGACCCTCTCCCAGGTGCTCACCATCAGCGGGAGCGGCTTCGCGCCGGGCGCTCCGATCACGATCGGGTACTACGGGGGCCCGGTGACCGTCAAGACCGTCTACGCATCGTCAACGGGAACCTTCTCCACGACACTCACGATGAGCGCGACCGGCACGCACACCTTCGTCGCGGCGGGCATCGGCGGCAACGGCAACAGCCGCTTCCTGGAAGCCTCCTCCACCACTAGGTAGTCGTACGCCCCATTTTGGGCGGGCCCGCGTTTGCGACCGGCGAGATCCCGGTAGCTCGCAGCCGAGCTGATGTGAAGCTCGACGATCCGCGTGGTCGCCCAGTTCGCGTTGTACTGCGCGAGAGTCCAGTACGCGTGGTGGCGGTTGTTCGTGTGCGCGTCGGTCGTTGTGCCGTCGAGATTGGCGCCGTCGTTTGCGGTGACGTGGTCTAGATGCGGCGGTAGCGGGCGTCGCTCAGCGAGTAGACGCCGAACGCGATCAGTCCGGCCGCGACGATCCCGAGCAGGAACGGCCCGTACGAGGCTTGGACGATCTTCGCGAGAGCGCCGTCCAGACCGACCGCCTTGCTTGGGTTGTAGTCGACTGCCGCCTTGATGAGGAAGACGCCGACCATTCCGAGGACGACCATCCGAGCGAGGTGGCCGAACGTGCCGATCCACTCGATCCACGTCCGGACTCCGGGACTCATCTGCTCGGTCTTCGAGTCCTTGAGGAAGTCACTCGTGACCCCGCGATAGCCCTGGAAGAGGCCGATTCCCACGAGGACGACTCCTGCGATTCCGACCAGCCACGTCCCGGCCGGCCAATCGAAGACGCCTGCGGTTGTCTTAGACGGGTCGCCGGAGCCGCCGCTCGAGTCGGGGCCGACGAGGATCTCGACCGCGATCGCGCACAGACCGGCGTACGCGACTCCGCTGCCAACCGCCGCGACGCGCTCGAAGCCGCTGTCGGAGTCCTCCGGTCCGTGCCCGAGGAAGGCGCGGATGAAGCGCCAGAGGGCGTAGCCGGCGAGCCCGATCGCGACGAGGATCAGCAAGACCTCTCCGAACGGCTCGTGGACGATCGTCCTCATCGCTCCTTGCTGGCTCGTCGTCGGGTCGCCGGCGCCGACCGCGAGCTTGATCGCGAGGATTCCGATAATCCCGTAGATCACGCCGCGAGCCACGAAGCCGGAGCGGGCGAGCCACTCGAAGCTGTTGCTGTGCGCGACCTTCTCGCCCCCTGACTGGGCGCTCTGAACTGCCTGGGGCTTGGGCGGCGCCTGCACGGAGCTTAGAACGCTCGCGCCTCTACTGGGGGTACGCCCGCGTACCCGACAGCGCCGCCTTCCCGTTGGGCAAGTGTCCGATCTACAAGGGAGGTTTGCGATGCCGTCGTGGGTATGGGTCTTGATTGCGATCGCGGTCGTTGCCGTGGTCGCCGTCGCTCTCTGGCAAGGGCTGGCGCGGCGGCGCACCGGCAAGCTCCAGGAGCAGTTCGGCCCCGAGTACAACCGCACGCTCAGCACGACCGGCTCGAAGCGTGACGCCGAGGCAGAGCTGCAGGCGCGCGAAGAGCGTCGGCAGCAGCTCGAGGTCCGCCCGCTGTCGCAGGAGGCGCGCGGGCAGTACCGGCAGAGGTGGGAGACGGTGCAGGCGCAGTTCGTCGACGATCCTCGCGGCGCAGTCGCTGACGCCGACAGCCTGATCCAGTCGGTTATGGCCGACCGCGGCTATCCCGTCGACGACTTCGAGCAGCGTGCCGCCGACGTCTCCGTCGACCATCCGCAGGTCGTCGAGAACTACCGGCAAGGACACCAGCTGGCCGAGGCAAGCGCCCGTGGCGACGACTCGACCGAGAATCTCCGTCAGGCGATGCGCAACTACCGCTCGCTCTTCGACGAGCTCGTCGAGTCCGCCGCCGAGCAGCCGACGACACGGGAACAACGCGATCAGCAAGGCGTGGTCGCCGACCAGACAAGTGAAAGGACGGTGCGCTAATGACCGACCACCAGCTCAGCACTCGCGACCTTGCGGGCGCATCCGACACAGAGGACTCGACCGAGAAGCAGCAGCCGACCGGCCACGGCACCGACGCGTCGTTGACCCGCGACCGCGCTGCAGAGCCGCTCGGCGCCACCGAAACCGGCGACACCGAGATTCAACCGGCCGGCTACACCGGCGGCCAGGAAACCCGCGACACCGAGATGGGCCCGGCCGGCTACACCGGCGGCCAGGAGACTCGTGGCAGCGAAACCGCAGAGCCCCTCGGTGGCACCGGAATGGCGGACACCGAGGCCCAACCGACCGGCTACACGGGCGGGCAGGAGACCGGCGACACCGCCAACAACGACGAGCCTCTCTTCCCGACCGACCAGAGAGAGCGCTTCACGGACCGCTGGAAGGAGATCCAGACGAGCTTCGTCGACCAGCCCCGCGAAGCGGTCGCCGACGCAGACAGCCTCGTCGCCGACCTCATGCAGCGTCTCGCTGCGAGCTTCTCGCAGGAGCGCGAGCGGCTCGAAGGCCAGTGGGACCGCGGAGACGACGTGTCCACCGAGGACCTCCGCGTCGCGCTCACCCGCTACCGCTCGTTCTTCGACCGGCTTCTCGCCGCGTAGACCCGACACCAACGGTGCGGGGGACACCTCGTCCCCCGCACTGGAGACCGACACGTGCCCACCGTCCCCGCCTTCCTCTCCGCCCGCACGATGCGACTGCTGACCGTCGCGCTCACGATCTGGGCCGTCTTCTGGATCGCCATCGCCGCGTACACCGCGTACGAAGTCAGCGCCCTGCACAGCCTCAGTGCCACCGTCGTCAAGGCCGGGGCCGCGAGCGAGTCCACCGGCCATGCCCTCGCGGCCCTTGGCAGCGTCCCCTTCGTCGGCGGGGAGCTCGCGAGCCTCGCACAGCAGACGATCGCCGCCGGCGCGAGCGCCCGGGTAAGCGGCGCGTCGGCCGGCTCGACGATCGACCAGCTCGCCGTGCTTCTGGGCATCGCGATCGGTCTCGTCCCGACGGTTCCGCTCCTCGCTCTCTACGTCCCGTTGCGCATGAGCTGGCGACGCGACCGGGAGTCGTTGCAGAGCGCCGTTTCGCAATGGGACGGCGAGCCCGGTCTCGAGGCGTTCCTCGCCAACCGCGCGCTCGCGCATCTGCCCTTCCACCAGCTGCGCGAGCTCGGCTGGGACGGGACAGAAGCCTCCACCCCAACCGCACAGTTGGCGGCGGCTGAGCTGCAACGGATGGGGATCGACAGCTCGTCGCGGCGGCGGCCGCTCCGCTCCGGGCGCGAGCGGATACGCGGTTGAGCGAGCCGCGGGCGCAGCCAGAGCTCCCGGCCGGGCCGGTCACCCGCGCGTACGGGCAGCTCGTCACCTGGCTGGCGCCGGTGCTCGTCGCGGTCGTCGCCGTCGGCACATACGGCGCGTACCACTTCCTGCCCTCGATCGCGTCTGCGCCCAACGCCACCACAGACTCGCTGCTGCCGCAGCACCCGGCCTCGCTCGCCGTCGAGCAGGAGGCCGCCCGCATCTTCGGCGCGCCGTTCGACACGCCGTACCTCGTCGTACAGCGCAACCCGGCCGGGCTCTCGGCCGCCGACCAGAAGCAGTCCGTCCTGAAGGCCGTGCGCGTCGACCAGGGGAAGGCGGCTGCGGAGTTTCGTGGCGTCGCCGCCGTCCCGATCCTCAACACGCTCGGGATCGTGCCGGGGTCGCGCGAGCACGACACGACGATCGTGACCTATCTCTACTTCCCGCGCCACTCGGGGTCGGGCACGGCCCTGGACATTGCGAACGCATACGCGAGCTACCTCGGCCCGGGCCTCGACACCGTCGGGGTGACAGGCGCGATGCCGGCGCGGATCGAGCAGTTCCGGCTCCTCCAGAGCCGGCTGACGTGGACGGAGATAGCGACGGTTCTGCTGATCCTCTTCATCGTCGGGATCGCGCTCCGCGCGGTCCTCGCCCCGCTCCTCACCGTTCTCGCGGCCGGCATCGCCTTCGTCATCTCGCAGCACGCGCTCGGCTGGATCGGGCAGCACTCATCGTTCACCATGCCGAGCGAGCTGACCGGTGTGGCCGTCGCGCTAATGCTCGGGATCGTCACCGACTACTCGGTCTTCTACTTCAGCACCGCGAGGGAGCTACTGCGGGAAGGAGCCTCGTCGCGCGATGCCGTCCGCCGCTCGACCGTCCTCAACACGCCGATCGTCATGACCGCAGGCGTTGTCGTCTCGCTCGGGGTGGCCTGCCTGATGCTCGGGACGCTCGGTTTCTTCCGTTCCTTCGGGCCGGGGATGGCGGTGACCGTGGCGACCGGTCTCGTCGTGTCGGTGCTCCTGATCCCCGCCTGTCTCCGCCTGTTCGGCCGCGCGCTGTTCTGGCCGGGACTGCGCGGCGGCGCCGCCCCGCACGTCGGCCAGAAGCGGACGCGGCTGGCGCGCTTCCTCACCGCGAAGCCGGTCGCCCTCGTGGCTGCGGTCGCCGCGTTCGCCGTCCTCGGCCTCGCGGCGAGCCCCCTCGCCGGCGGGTTGCCGCTCGGGCTCCAGCTCGTTCAGGGCCTGCCTTCCGACGACCCCGTCGCGGTGGCCGCGCAAGCGGCGGGGGATGGGTTCGCGCCCGGGGTGATCGCGCCTACGGAGCTCTTGCTCCGAGCGCCCGGGATCGAGCTCCGACGCAACGAGCTCGCGCGGCTACAGACAGCTCTCGCGGGCGAGCCGCACGTCGCCGGCGTGGTGGGGCCTGCCGACCAGCCCTCGTCCACGCATCTGGGCCTCGCCATTGCCCCGCACGGCGGAGCCGCGCGCTACGGCCTGATCTTCGACAGCGACCCGACCGAAGCGGGAGCCATCGCGCATCTCCGTAGGGTCGAGCGCGACCTGCCCGCTCTCCTCGAGCGAGCGGGGCTCGGGGGAGTGAATGCCGGCTGGGGAGGGGAGACCGCGCTCGGGATCGAGACGGTGGACGCGACGGACACGTCGCTGTGGCGCGTCATCGCCGCGGCGTTCGCCGTCAACTTCCTCCTGCTGCTCCTGTTCCTCCGCTCGCTGCTCGCGCCTCTCTACCTGCTGCTCGCGAGCGCGGCCGCCCTCGCCGCGACCTTCGGGATAACGGTGTACGTCTTCACCGACGTCCTGCACACGGGCATGTCCTACTACCTGCCGGTCGCGTTCTCGGCGCTTCTGCTCTCGCTTGGCTCGGACTACAACATCTTCGTCGTCGGCCGAGTCTGGAAGGAGACCGAGCGCCAGCCGCTCCGCGAGGCCGTCGCGACCGCGGTGCCCCAAGCCGGGCGCGCGATCACCGTCGCCGGACTCGCGCTCGCCCTCAGCTTCACGTGTCTCGCGATCATCCCGATCACCCCGTTCGCGGTAATGGCGTTCGCGATGGGAGTCGGGATCCTGCTCGACACGTTCCTTGTTCGCTCGGTGCTCGTCCCGGCCCTGATCATCCTCTTCGGCCGGACTGGGCTGTGGCCGCGGCGGGAGTGCGTCCCGGAGCCCGTGCCCGGCGCCGCGGAGGAGCCTTTGGTCCGCTCACCGGAGCGGACGGGGCATGAAGCGGACCCGCGACTATCTCGATAGGAGGCCGAACGCGGGGGTCGGTTTTTCGTTCCCGGCGGGAGCTACCAGTGGGTCGGCTCGTAGTCCTTCAGAAACTTCCCCCACACGTGCGTCCCGCTGTTCATGCCGTCGAAGATCGGAGCGAGGATGCGTGCCGCTCCGTCGACGATGTCGAGCGGGGGCCGGAACCGGTGCTCGGTGAGCTTGCGTTCGGCCAGGTGCGCAGGATCCTCGTCGGTCACCCAACCGGTGTCGACGCTGTTCATGTGGATCCCTGCTGCGGCGTAGTCGGCCGCGGAGGTGCGGGTCATCATGTTCAGAGCGGCCTTGGCCATGTTCGTGTGTGGATGCCTCGTCGTCTTGAACCGACGATAGAACTGGCCCTCGACCGCCGACACGTTGACGATGTGCTTGTCGCGCTCGGCTGTGCGCAGCATGAGCGGCTTCAAGCGCGCGTTCAGCACGAACGGCGCGACGGCGTTGACGAGCTGTGTCTCGAGCAGCTCGACCGACGACACATCGGCGAGCAGCAGGCGCCACGAATTGTTGTCGCGAAGGTCGACTTGCTGCAGGTCCTGGTCGAGCCGTCCCTCCGGGAAGAGATCGCCCTGGCCTGCGACGTCGTCCGGCAGCAGAGGGACTTGCGAGAGCTCGGCAGAGCGGATCGCCGGCACGTTGCCCGCGGGCAGGATCTCGGAACGGCGCAGGCCCTCGTACTCGCCGAGGAGCCGCAACTCGCGCGTGGGCATCAACTCGCCCGCGGCGTTCTCGCGCTCGAGCATGTGCCGGTAGAAGTCGGGAGGGCGCCGCACGGTCTGACACGCGTTGTTGACGATGAAGTCGAGCCGGTCGCGGTTCGTGCTGAGGTGCTGGCAGAACGCTTCGACGCTCGGGGTGTGGCGCAGATCGAGGCCGAAGATCTCCAGCCGGTCGCTCCATTCCTCGAAGTCGGGCTCGGCCGCGTACCGGGCCGCGGAATCGCGCGGGAAGCGGGTCGTCACGATCAGCTGAGCGCCGGCGCGCAGAAGCTTGATCCCCGCCTGGTAGCCGATCTTGACGCGACCGCCCGTGAGGAGCGCGACGCGCCCCCTCAGGTCAGCCGTCTCCGATCGCTTGCGGAAGTTGAAGTCGCCGCAGGCCGGGCAGAGCTGATCGTAGAACGGGTGCACAGTGACGTAGAGCTGCTTGCACACGTAGCAATGCTGTGGCTCGACGACCTCGCGGAACTCGGCGTCGCCGCTGTCGTGCTGCTCGAAGCCGTCCGGCGGGAAGACGTTGGGTGTCATGTAGACAGGCTTCTCGCGCAATTTCCGGATGCCCGTATCGGCAAGCACCGTCTCGATCCGCTCGGCCCTGGCCGCCTTCTCGCTCCGGCGGATGGCCTTGCCCCAGAGGCGGCGCTGGACGAGATCCGGTTGGTAGACCTCGCCTGCGGCGCGCAACAGCCGAGTCCGCTCCTCGATCGTGAGTGCGCCGAGCAAGGCGCGGTCGGCCACGATCTCTTCGAGGATCGTGAGAGCCAACTTCAGCCGCTCCGCGTCGGCCGCGGAGGCGTCAGTGTCCTGGTCGAATCGGCGCGCGGACATGGCTCGGCACGGTAGCGGGGTCGCATGCCCCTCGCGGTCGATCCGGCGCCGTTTTTCTGTCGGGGCCACCGTCATCCGCCCGGGTACGACTGACGGGCTCGCCCGAGGCAGCCCGAGTAGCCTCGAAGCATGTGGATGGTCGAGGACGAGCCGCCGGTCGACCCGGATGCCCGCGAGCTTGCGGTGACACTCGCGCCAGGCGGGCCGCGCTGGGTCTCGCCGGACGGGGAGTTCGCGATCTGGTCGGCTTCGCTCGAGAACGGGCGCGCGATCACGCTGCGCGGCGGTCTCGGCCACGCTGCCGCCGGCGAGAGCATCGTCGTCGCCGGGGCGGTCGAGCGGCACGAGCGCTACGGCTGGCAGTTCTCCGTTGCGTCCTTCCGTTCGGCCTTGCCGCAGACGGCGGAAGGCGTCGCGCTGTGGCTGCGGCGGCGCGTGCCCGGCATCGGGCCGACCTTCGCGCGCGCGATCGTCGAGCATTTCGGCGCGGAGCACGTCTTCGCCGAGCTCGATCGCGACCCGGAGCAGTTGCGCGAGGTGCGGACGAAGGCGGGCCGCGCCATCTCGCTGCGTGCGATCGAGCGGGCGGTCGAAGCGTGGCGCGAAGTCGCTGCGATCCGCGAGGTCGAGGCGTTCCTGTTCTCGCACGGGATCGGGGCCGGTCTCGCCGCGCGGCTCGTCCGCACGTACGGAAGCGACGTGATCGCCGTGCTCGAGGACGATCCGTACCGGCTGACCGAGGTGCCGCGAGTCGGCTTCCGCGTGGCTGACGGCGTTGCGCGCTCGCTCGGCATCGAGCTCGATGCGCCGCAAAGGCTGCGCGCGGGCCTCCTGTTCGCGCTCGCCGAGGCGGCCGGCAACGGCAACGTCTTCTTGCCGCTTCTGGAGCTGTGGCAGGCGGCGGCGCGGCTGCTCGAGGTGCACGACGCGGAGCCTCTCGAGTCGGCGCTCGCGCGACTGACACGCGAGGAGGAGGTGGTCGTCGAGCGCGAGCGCGTCTATCTCGCGGAGCTCTGGGAGGTCGAGACGCACCTCGCGTCTGCGCTCTCCGAGCGCGCCGCGGCGCCCGACTCCGAGCTGTTCGACCCGCCGCGGCGGCCCGAGCAGATCGAGGTGTCGGACGAGCAGTGGGAGATCGTCGAGCTGGTCCGCACGCGACCGCTCGTTCTTCTCACCGGGCTCCCGGGCGCCGGCAAGACGCACACGCAGCGGGTCGTCGTCGAGCTGGCCCGCCGCGCCGGCGTCCGTGTCCTCCTCTGTGCGCCGACGGGGAAGGCGGCGCGCCGGATGCGCGACCTGACCGGGCACGACGCGTTGACGATCCATCGCGCGCTCGGTTACTCGCCGAAGGAGGACAGGTTCTTACGCGACGAGGACGATCCGCTCTCGAACGACTTCGAGCTCGTGATCGTCGACGAGGCGTCGATGCTGTCGCTCGAGCTCGCGGACGCGCTGTTCCGCGCCGCGGGCGACTGCCACGTGCTGCTCGTCGGCGACACGGACCAGCTGCCGCCGATCGGCCCGGGCCGCGTGCTCGCCGACCTCGTCGAGAGCGACGTTGTTCCGCGCGTCCACCTGACCGCGATCTACCGCCAGGCTGCACGTTCCCTCATCATCCGCAGCGCCCGCCGCATCAATGACGGCCAACCGCCCTTCCTCTCGCTCGACGAAGCGCACGCTGACCTCGGAGAGCAGGAGCTCGACGAGGACTTCGTCTGGATCTCGCGCAGCGGCCCCGAGACCCTGCGGGAGGCGGTCATCGAGCTCGTCTGCGAGGCGCTGCCGCGGCGCGGCTTCGACCCGCGCACCGAGGTGATGACGCTCGTCCCGATGCGGCGCGGGATCGTTGGATTGACCGCTCTGAACGCCGAGCTCGAGCAGCGGTTGAACCCAGGCGGAACACCCGTCGTTCGAGAGCTCCGAGTCGGTTCGCGCATCGTCCAGACCCGCAACGACTACACGCCGGAGCGCGAGGTGATGAACGGCGAGGTCGCGTTCATCCGCGCGTGGGACGAGGAAGAGGGGGAGGCGCTGCTATCGCTCGACGAGGGCGAGCGAGAGATCACCGTCCCCGCATCGGCGCTCGAGACGTACGAGCTCGCCTGGGCGCTGACGATCCATCGCGCGCAGGGCTCCCAGTTCCCGGCCGTCGTCGCGCCGTGGTCGTCGGAGTACCACGTGATGCTCTCGCGGCCGCTCCTCTACACCGCGGTGACCCGCGCGCAGCGACTCTGCGTACTCGCCGGCGAGCGACGCGCGCTGCTCACCGCGGTCGCGCGAGAACAAGGACGAACGCGCCACTCCTCGCTTGCCGAACGACTTCGTTAGCCGCGCGATCAGCTAGCCCCTAGCCGCCGCTGGCTTCGTCTACCGGCCGTCCTTGAGGTGGAGCGACTAGCCCAACGCGAAGTACCGCTCAAAGAACGCCGCGAGCCGATCGAGCACCTGCTGTTTCTTCATTCCGTAAGCGTCGTCGGCTGCGAAGCGTGAGATTGGCGGGAGGATCTCCGTCACCTCTGCGCCCGAGGTCGGAACCGCGCCGTCTTGGAAGGCGCGCTCGACGAACGCTCGCGTCGCATCTGGCCGGAGGTTCTCGTCGCCGATGAGCTGATCGAGCTCCTCCCGCCGGCGCGCGTCGACGTAACGGCGCCACTCGTCGTTGACGTCCGAATCGACCGACACGGAGTCCACGAACGCCAGGATCAGGTCGCGCTTGTTGCGCAGCGAGATGCTCGAGTCGATCGCGCGCTGGATCTCCTT
>JAWVDC010000109.1:0-14333 GCA_033857715.1 Gaiellaceae bacterium
CGCTTGCGAGCAACGAGCCAGGAGCCTCACGGTGACCGACCGCATCGCCCGCCTGCAGCAACAGCTCGAGGAGCCGCTCCTCGTCATGAACCTCGTCAACATTCTCTACCTCACGGGGTTCGACAGCTCGAACGCGGCGCTCCTCGTCGAGACCGACCGCGCGCGCCTCTTCACCGACTTCCGGTACATCGAGGCGGCGCGGCAGGCGGAAGGCGTCGAGGTCGTGGAGACGAAGCGCGCGCTCGTCACGTGGCTCGCCGGGGAGCTGTCCGGACGCGTCGGGTTCGAGGCGAACGTCCTGCCGTGGAAGTACGCGGAGCAGCTGCGCGCCGGTGGCCTCGATCTCGTGCCGCGCACAGGTCTCGTCGAGGGGCTGCGCGCGGTGAAGGACGAGCAGGAGCTCGACGCGCTCCGCCGCGCGTGCGCCATCACCGACCGGATGTTCGAGCGGCTCGTCTCCGAGATCCGCTTCGTCGGCCGCCGCGAGCGTGACGTCGCCTGGGACATCCAGGTGCTCTTTCGCGAGGAAGGCGCGGAGGAGATGGCGTTCGACTCGATCGTCGGGTCGGGCCCGACCGGCGCGATGCCGCATGCTCGCGCCGGCGACAAGATCATCGAGCCGGGCGAGCTCGTCGTCATCGACACCGGCTGCCGCATCGACGGCTACTACTCCGACTACACGCGCACGCTTGCTACGGGAGCGCTCGACGGCGAGATGCGGGAGGCGTACGACACGGTGCTCGCGGCCCAGCAAGCGGGGCTCGACGCGATCCGCGCGGGCGTGACGGGTGTTGCCGCGGACGCCGCGGCGCGCGCCGTCATCGATGCGTCGCCGTTCGCCGGCACGTTCGGCCACGGTCTCGGCCACGGCCTCGGCCTCGACGTCCACGAGGCGCCGCGCCTCTCGACCGAGAGCAGCGACACGCTCGCCGCCGGCAACGTCGTCACCGTCGAGCCGGGGATCTACGTCGGCGGCCGCTTCGGGATCCGCATCGAGGACGACGTCTTCGTCACCGAAGACGGCCTCGAGAACCCGGTTGGGTTCACGAAAGAGCTCACGGAGGTGGGATAGATGGCGTTCATGGACAAGGTGCGTTACAAGCTCGGCCGGTGGAAGGCCCGCACCGGCGCGTATGCATCGACGATCGACAACGATGGCGTACGGCAGGCCTTAGCCGGCCAATCCACGGGATCACCGATTCTCAAGCACGCCGCCGGCGACGCGGCTGTCCAGGACGAGCATCCGGACAAGCGGCAGCACGATCAGTTCGGCACTGACCTTTGAGCAGCGCGCCCGCCGATGCGGTCGTGGTCGGCGCCGGTCTCGCGGGGCTGACCGCAGCGGCCGAGCTCACGGGGGCAGGCAAGCGCGTCCTGCTCCTCGACCAGCAGGGCCCGAACGATCTCGGCGGGCAGGCGTTCTGGTCGTTCGGCGGCTTGTTCCTCGTCAACAGCCCCGAGCAGCGGCGGCTGCGCATCCACGACTCGCTCGAGCTCGCGTGGCAGGACTGGAGCGCGAGCGCCGGCTTCGACCGACTCGACGACGAAGACAGCTGGGCCGTGCGCTGGGCGCGCGCGTACGTGGAATGGGCGGCGGGGGAGAAGCGCGCGTGGCTCGAGCAGCACGGGCTCTCATTCGTCGCGACGGTCGGCTGGGCCGAGCGCGGCGCGATGCGCGCCGACGGCCACGGCAACTCCGTTCCGCGCTTCCACATCGCGTGGGGCACCGGCACCGGCGTCGTCAAGCCGTTCGTCGACGCTGCACATGCGGCCGTCGAGAGCGACCTCCTCGAGATTTGGCACCGGCATCGCGTGACGGAGCTCGTCATCAGCGGCGGCGCCGTGACCGGGGTGCGCGGGGTGGTCCTCGCCGACGACGACGCTCCGCGCGGCGCGCCGACGAACTACGAGACCGTCCGCGAGTTCGAGCTGGAGGCGCCGCTCGTCATCGTCACGACCGGCGGCATCGGTGGGAACCACGAGATGGTGCGCCGCTTCTGGCCTGACCGGCTCGGCACCGCGCCACAGTCCATGATCACCGGCGTGCCCGCGTACGTCGACGGGCTGATGCTCGACATCGCCGCCGCCGCGGGTGTCCGGCTCGTCAACCGCGACCGCATGTGGCACTACACCGAGGGCATCCGGAACTGGAGCCCGATCTGGCCCGACCACGCGATCCGGATCCTTCCCGGCCCGTCGTCGATGTGGTTCGACGCGCTCGGCCGTCGGCTCCCCGACCCGTGCCTGCCCGGCTTCAACACCCTCGCAACGCTGGGGCACCTGCGCACGACGCCGGATCTCGCCCCGTTCAGCCACTCATGGTTCATCACGACGCAGAAGATCGTGAAGAAGGAGTTCGGCCTGTCCGGTTCCGAGCAGAACCCCGACATCACGAGCGGCGACAAGCGCCTGTTCGTGCGCCAGCGCATCCTCAACAGCGTCGCGCCGGAGCCGGTCGAGGCGTTCAAGCGGCACGGCGAGGACTTCGTCGTCGCCGGCGGCCTCGAGGAGCTCGTCGCGGGGATGAACCGGCTCGCGCCGGACGCTCCGCCCCTCGACGTCGCCGCCATACGCGCGCAAATCGCCGCGCGTGACTCGCAGGTCGCGAACCCGTTCACGAAGGACAGCCAGATCATGGCGATCCACAATTCGCGCAGGTACCTCGGCGACCGCCTTGGCCGCACGGTCGCTCCGCACGCGATCCTCGACCCGGACAACGGCCCACTCATCGGAGTGAAGCTGCATGTCCTGACGCGCAAGACGCTCGGCGGCATTCAGACCGACCTGCAGTCGCGCGCGCTCGACGGGGCCGGCAATCCGATCGACGGTCTCTACGCCGCCGGCGAGGTCGCCGGCTTCGGCGGAGGGGGAGTGCACGGGTACAACGCGTTGGAAGGCACCTTCCTCGGCGGTTGCCTCTTCAGCGGCCGGGCCGCAGGCCGCGACGCCGCCGAACGGCTCGGCTGACGCGCCGGTCTAGGAGACGACGGAGACGGAAGTCTGCTGCGTCGGGCTTCCGCAGGACTCGCACGTCTCGACGGTCGTCGGGCCGACAGGCACGTACCGAAGGTCGCAACCTTCCTTCGTGCATTGCCGCATCCCTTGGCGTACTTCGGTGGGGCCGGAGTCGGGGAGCGATGCGCCAAGCTCGTACGCGGCCGTGTGCGTCTTCTCGGCGGTGCGAACGGCGGCCACGACTGCGAGGAGCAGCCAGAGGTAGTAGATCGGACGAACGATCGTGCTGTAGTGGTGGATGAAGTAGCTCATCTGGAACGTGTCCAGGTAGCCGGTTGGGACTCCGTGCTTCGTCAGGAAGCTTCCCTCGACCTCCCGCACGTCGTGGACGAAGACGACGTACTTGCCAACGAGGATCCCGGCTGCGGCGAGCAGGCCGGCCACGACGCCGAGCGCGCGGAATGCCGACCCGCCTGCGACGCGAATCATCGCCAGGCTGGCCGCCACGCCG
Organism: Gaiellaceae bacterium; assembly: GCA_033857715.1. Taxonomy (GTDB): domain Bacteria; phylum Actinomycetota; class Thermoleophilia; order Gaiellales; family Gaiellaceae; genus Palsa-739. The sequence continues at coordinate 3,467 of JAWVDC010000109.1, forward strand.
ACGAACCACGCGAGGAACCCGATGTCGAACCGCGTCACGATCACGACGCCCGCCCACACGAGTCCACCTACGAAAGCGACCGCTGCGCCGGCCAGCAGCGCAAGCGCCACCGAACCGGGTGTCATGGCGCGACTTGAAGAAGTCGGAGCGTCGACCGTTAGCGGAGCGGGTGCCGCCGGTGGCTCGGGTGCAGTCAGCTCGTCGATGATCGAGACCTGGTCATGCGGTGAATCTAGGACGGCGCGAGGCGAGAGTTAATGGGGCGGCCGCGTCCCACCGCCGCGTGCGGCTACCATCGGCCGCCGTGGCCGAGCAGGTAGACACCAATAGCTTCAAGAACGGCATGCACATCGAGCTCGACGGCAAGGTGTGGCGGATCGTCGAGTTCCAGCACGTGAAGCCGGGAAAGGGCGGCGCCTTCGTCCGCACGAAGCTCAAGGCGCTCGACGCGGGCAACGTCGTCGACCGCACCTTCCGCGCCGGGGAGAAGTTCCCGCGCGTGCGCACCGAGACGAAAAACGTCCAGTACCTCTACGACGACGGCACGGAGGCGCATTTCATGCACGAGGAGACGTACGACCAGTTCTCGATCCCGACCTCCGAGCTCGCGGAGGAGCTGCAGTACCTCCAGCCGAACACGACCGTCCAGATCCTCGAGGTGAACGGGAAGCCGTCGAGCGTCCAGCTGCCATCCTCCGTCGAGCTCGCCGTCGTCGAGACCGAGCCGGGAATCAAGGGCGACACAGCGTCGAACACCACGAAGTCGGCGACGCTCGAGACCGGCGTCGTCCTCCAGGTGCCGCTTTTCGTCAACGTCGGCGACAGGCTGAAGGTCGACCCCAAAGAGGGTCGCTACATCTCGCGCGCGTGAGCGCACTCGCGCGTGACCTCGACGAGATCGCGGCTGAAACCGGGTTTTCGGGCGTCGTCCGGGTCGATCGCGGCGACGAGATCGAGGTCGTCCGCGCCTACGGGCTCGCCGACCGGGCGCACGCGGTTCCGAACACGCCCGAGACACAGTTCGCCACCGCGAGCGGCACGAAGGGGCTGACGGCGCTCGTCGTCATGCGGCTCGTCGAGGACGGTGCGCTCAGTCTCGAGACAACGGCTCGTTCGGTACTCGGCTCCGACCTCCCGCTCGTCGACGACCGTGTCTCGATCGAGCACCTCCTTGCGCACCGTTCGGGGATCGGCGACTACCTCGACGAGGAGCTCGACCTCGACTTCTCGGACTACCTGATGCCCGTCCCCGTCCACAAGCTGGCCACGACCGAGGCGTATCTCGGCGTCCTCGACGGGCACGCGCAGAAGTTCCCGCCCGGCGAGCGGTTCGCGTACTGCAACGGCGGTTTCGTCGTGCTGGCCTTGATCGCGGAGCGCGTGGCGAAGACGCCGTTCCACGACCTCGTTCGTGACCTCGTTTGCGCGCCGGCGGGGATGGGCGACACGGCGTTCCTCCGCTCCGACGCGCTTCCGGGCCGCGCGGCGCTCGGGTACACCCAGGTCGGGGACGAGTGGCGGACGAACGTCTTCCACCTCCCGGTGTGCGGCAGCGGCGACGGCGGCATCTACACGACCGCCGCGGACGTCGCCGCGTTTTGGCGCGCCCTGTTTGCGGGCGCGATCGTCCGGAAGGAGACGCTTGCGGAGATGCTGAAAGAACGCAGCGCACCCGAGGCCGACCGCGCCTACGGGCTCGGCTTCTGGCTACCGGCCGGCGGGCACGCGGTCCGGCTCCACGGCGGCGACACGGGCGTCCGCTTCTTCACCGTCCACGACCGGGAGCGGCGCATGACGTGGACGGCGCTCGCAAACAGCGACACGCCCGCGGCACCGATATGGACCCGCCTCGAGGAAGAGCGGATGGCGGTCCGGGCGTGACCTTCGCCATCAGGCCGCTCGACGAGTCGACCTGGGACGCGTTCGCGGCGCTCGTCGAGGCGAACAACGGCGTCTTCGGCGGCTGCTGGTGCATCGGATTCCACGAGAAGGCGCCTCCTGGGGCTGAGGTACACCGGCAGCGGAAACTCGAGCGGGTTCAACGCGGGGAGGCGCATGCCGCGCTCGTCTTCGACGGCGAGGAGTGCCTCGGCTGGTGCCAGTTCGGCCCTCCGAGCGAGCTGCCGCGGATCAAGAGCCTGAAGGAGTACGAGAAGGGCCTCGCCGATCTGCCGGACTGGCGGATCGCATGCAACTTCGTCGGGAAGGGACATCGCCGCAAGGGCGTGGCCACCGCGGCGCTCGAGGGAGCGCTTGAGCTGATCGCCGGGCTCGGCGGCGGCGTCGTCGAGGGTTATCCGGAAGCCGGCGACGCAGTTCCCGCGGGCTTCCTCTTCAACGGCGCGCTCTCGACGTACGAGAAGCTCGGCTTCGTCCGCGACCGCCAGATCGGCAAGCACCGCTGGGTCGTGCGGAAGACCGTCTGATCGGAGGCTCAGCTACTCCGTAAGCAGGCGAAAACCGGCTCATCGGTAAGCCCTCCCCAGATGGGGGCGACGTTCCGATGGGTCTGAGACGGCTCGCTGTCGAAATTCGCCTGCTCGACGCGGTTCGCTGCGGCCGGGGTCGGAGTGAAGACAAGCGGGAGACCTCCGTTGTCGGCGAAGCCGGGAGCAAAGACGACGATGCCCGGGTAACCGTTGAACTGGATTCGGGTAACGCGGTAGCCGCGCGAGCGAAAACAACTCGCGCTGGCACCGAGGCTGTAGTTCGGTCCGGGCGAACGGGTCAAGATGTACACGGCCGCGCCCGCGATCGCGAGGCACAGCAGCGCGACAATCGCCCAAACGCGTCTCCGCCGAGGAGCCACCGACTAGCCCCTGATCCTGGCGAGGCTCGACTCGGGCCAGACGTCATCGAGCTTGTACAGCTCGTCGAACGCGCGCGCCCCCTCGGGAATCGTGACCCAATCGACCTTCGAGCGCACGAAGATGTGGACGTCGGGGACGACCGAACGCGGCTCGTCGAGCGTCCCGCCGCGGACGAAGAACGCGCCGGCATGGGTGTAGACGCTCCAGACGGCAACCTGGCAGGAAGGGCACCGGTAGATCTGTTGCGCCCCACCGTCGTCCCGCGGCGCTTCGACGATGACGGCCTCGCCCTGCAGCACCTCGACGCGATCCGCCTCGATGATCAGGTTGATGACGAATGCGCTCCCCGTCTGGCGCTGGCAGTTGAGGCAGTGACAGCAGTGGACGATCAGCGGCGCGGACGTGAGCCGGTAGCGAACCGCGCCGCAGGCGCACCCACCTGTCCGCTCACTTGCCACCCGCCGACGATATCGCGGAGGGCTGCTCGCCGCGCGACGCGGCGAGCAGCCCTCATCCGCGCTCTCAGCTCGTCAGCTCGTCCGGTTGAGCTGGACGAGGAGCGACCCCGCGTTGGCGCGGTGCGTCGCGTCCGATCCGTACTCGACGAGCGCGAACCACGCGTCGCCGACCGCTAGCTGCGGCTCGTTCCAGTTGAGCGTCACGTCGAACGGGGTTCCTGCGGGCACGGGGCCGGTGGGCCCGGCGACCGTGAGGTTCCCGTTGTTCGTGCCGGGGACGACCGCGGCAGTGACGTCGACGTCATCGAGGCCCTGGCCGGTCGCCCAGTCCTGGACCATGATCCAGTACTTCCCGCCGGCCGGGTTCGGCACCTGGCACGACTCGTAGACGGCATCCGTGGCGCTCGAGCAGACCTCCTCGTCGGAGCTCGGCTTGCCGTCACCGTTCGTGTCGCGACCGACGTAGAGGTCGTTGTCCGTCGAGGTCGTGGCCGTGATCGCCGCTGCCAGGAGCTTCGATCCTGCAGGCACCTGGACGAGGATCACGGACGTGTTCGGCGACGTGTACGGAAGGACCGGCGTCGCGTCCTGCTCCATCTGGAGATGAGTGACGCTGCCCTTGGCGAGGCCCCACACACGCGACTGGAACTGCGTGATCCCGACCTTCGAGGTGAGAGGGACGATGCTCGAGCCCGACGTCGCGTGCGCATCGATCGACACGCTCTGGGCGCGCCCGACGAACACCTCGACCGGGAGGTGAGCAGCGGGAGCACCGTTCGCGGTCGTGAGTCGCACCTCGGCCGTGAGCCACTGGCCGACGCGGTTCTTGGACACGGTGGCCGTGATCGTCAGCGTCTTGCTCGCTCCCGGAGCGAGCGTGAACATGGCCGGCGAGACCTTGAGGGTCATGTTCTTCGACGTCGCCGTCGTGACCTTCCACGTTGCGGACTTCGTCAGCGAGCTCGTCACCGTGCGCGTCCACGTGCAAGTCGCCTGGCAGCCGGAGTTCGCGAGGCTCGGGACGTTGAGCGTCGTCGGGTTGCCTCCGGCGGTCGGGTCGGCGGCCGTGTAGTGCGCCGTCGTCTCGTTCATGACGAGGCCCGCCCGCGCTGCCTTCGTGAGGTCAACGCGCCCGGCTCCACGAGCGAACGGGCCGACGGGCTTGCCGTTCTCGGTCACGAGCTTCTTGCCGGTCATCATGAGCGCCGACTGGATCTCGGCCGGCGTCCACGTGCTGTGCACGGCGCGGATGAGAGCCGCCGCACCGGTGATGTGCGGAGCAGCCATCGACGTCCCGCTGAGGATCCCGTACTCGGGGTCGGCCGTCGGGTTCGTCGAGTTGACGGCGGCGAAGATGTCGACGCCAGGCGCGGCGATGTCCGGCTTGAGGACGTCGGGCAGCGTCTTGTCGGGCCCGCGTGAGCTGAACGACGCCATCTGGTCGCCGTTCGAAGCCGAGAGGTCGATCGTCGCGCCGGCGATCGACGCAGTGTGCGTACCCGGCGTGGTGAGCCACGCCTTCACGGCGAGCCCGTCGCTGTACGTCAGCGCGACGCCCGGGATCGCGAACGCATCGGCGATGAGCGAGTTCCCGCTCGCCTGGTCGTTCGCGAGGATGTAGCCCCCGGCCCCGCCGGCAGCGACGTTCTTCGCCTTGGCGACACGGCCGTACACGCCGCGGTCGCAGACGACGATCTCGCCGTGGAACGTGCCGGGCGGGAACGGGTTGATGACCGAGTCGCCGGTCGCTGCGACGGCAGGGCCGTCTCCGCACAGCGGATATCCGTAGTCCCCGGCGTACACGACCGGAGCCGGGCCGTACCCCGACGTGACCCCGGCGCCCGTCATGTCGGCCGGGCCGCCGCTCATGCCCGTCAGGTGGTTGACGAACTTGCGGTTGTGCGTCGTGGCGGCCACGGCGGTCACCCACGGAGCGTTCGCCGGGGCGCCCATCGTCCGGTCGTTCGGCCCGGAGTTGCCCGCCGCAACCGAGACGAAGACGCCGGCGTCACGCGCGCCGAGGAACGCCTGGGCGTTCGAGTCGGTCCACGGATCGTCGGAGTTGCCACCGATCGAGAAGTTGATGACGTCGACGCGGTCGGCCGTCGCTTGGTCGATCGCCTGCGTCGTCTCGGCGCTCAGGCAGCCCGCCGCGGTGCAGGCCTTGTACGTGATGAGGTTCGCGTGCGGCGCGACGCCGGAGATCTTGCGCGTGATGTCGATCGTCGGCGCGTGCAGGACGGCGGCGTTGATCACGTCACCGACCGCCGTGCTCGCCGTGTGGCTCCCGTGCTCGTTGTCGTCCTCCGGCGACGTGCCGGTGAAGTCGTAGACGCCGATGAGCTTCGAGTTGCAGAACGGCGCTCCGGTCGCGGGTGCGCAGAGCCCGTAGAACGTGCCGCGCGGGTTCTGGATCGTGTAGCCGTCTCCGCCCGTGGCCGCGAACGACGGGTGGTCGTGGTTGATGCCGGTGTCGATGTCACCGACGACCACGCGCTCGCCCATCGACCCACGCGGGCCGCCCGCCGCGGTGCCGTCCCAGATCGACGTCGCGCCGATCCAGGCGGGCCCGGCATCGGACTGCAAGTGCAACGTCCGCTCCTGCTCCACGTTCGCGACGTCGGGGAAGGCGGCGAGGGAGTCAGCCTCGGTCGAGGTCAGGTCCAACGCCATGCCGTTGAAGGCGTAGCGGTAGGTGAACGCCGGTGTCAGCGTCCGGCCGAAAGCCTGACCCGCACGGTCGAGGAACGATGCGTGCTGGTCGTCGAGGTAGTGGAGATACGCGACGCTCGCATCGCTCGACGGATTGAGCTTGACCGCGCCGATCTTCGCCGGGTTCGTCGCGGCGAGCCCGGCGATGCCGCCGCGGTAGCTCGCGAGCGGCGCGTCCGCGAGGCGGACGATGTAGCGAGAGAACTGGGGTGCAGCCTGTGAGCTGCCCGCGACGGCCAGCACTGTGGCGAAAGCGGCCAGTGCGCTCCCGAAAGCCTTCCAGCGAGACACGAGTTCCTCCTTGGTGTGTGGTGGCAACCGCAGGCCACACTCCGCCCGCGCGGGCTCCTACCTACCCCCGGCGCACGGCGGGACACGCTCAAACGGCACGACTTGCAACGGTTTTACGTTCGGGGTGTCAGCGAAGCCGCGGTAAGGTCTCGCCGTGCCGTCGCTCGCCGACACGACGATTCGCCTGCTCGGGCAGGACCCCGTGGCCGGGCGTGTTCCGGCGGCCGAGCAACTCCGGCTCGCAGAGATCCTCGACCGCGCGGGATTTGCGTACCTCGAGGTGTCGGGGGGCGGCAACTTCGAGAGCGCAGTGCGGCGTGGGGTGGAGAGCCCGTGGGAGCGGATCCGCGCGCTCAAGGCGCGCGTCAAGACGCCGCTCGGCCTCGCGCTCCGCGGCCGGTTCCTCGTCGGCTCGCGACCGGTCGACGCCGACTTCGCGCGGCGCTTCGTCGCCTCGGCCGCCGAGAACGGCATCGACGTCTTCCGCCTCCACGATCCGCTCAACGACATGTCGAATCTCCGCGAGGCGGCCGAGGCGATCGTCGCCGCCGACCGCGACTTCGAGGCCGGGCTCGTCTACAGCCCCGGCCGCACGGGTGAGCTCGAGACCCTCGTCGACCGCGCGAAGCAGCTGCCGGAGCTCGGGGCGGTGCGCGTCCTCCTCCACGACCCAACGGGCGGGCTGCAGCCGCACACGGCGGAGGAGCTCATCCAGGCGCTCGCCGAGGCGAGCGGCCTCCCGACCGGGATCTACGTCCAGGGCGCCGGCGGCAGCGCGCTCGCCACGGCGCTCGCGGCCGCGCGCGCAGGGGCCCAGGTCATTGCGTGCGCGATCTATCCGCTCGCGCTCACGCTCCACCGCGTGTCGGGCGAGGCGCTCGCGGAGGCGCTCGCCGGCGCGGGGCTCAACGCGGGCGTCGACATCGACGTGCTGTGGGAGGCGACCGACCTCCTCGACGAGCACATCGGCGACGAGCTGCTCACGCCGCTCGTGCCGCGCATCGCCGTCCTCGCCGCGCAGCGCGACCTTCCCGCGAGCGTCGTCGCGGGGATCGACACGGCGCTGCGCGCGGAGTCGGCCCACGACCGGCTCGACGAGGTGCTCGAGGAGCTCGGCCGCATCCGCGTGGAGACCGGCTCGCCGCCGCTTGCGTCGCCGATCGGAGAGTTCCTCGCCTCGCAGGCGATCATCAACGTCCTCGCTGCGAGCCGCTATCTCACGATCGTCGACGAGGTCCGCTCGCTCGTCACCGGCGGCTTCGGCACGACGCCGGGGCCGATCGACCCAGCGCTCGACCGCGTCGTCCAGCTGACGCACGACCCGGACTCCGAGGAGGATGTCGCGCCTCCGCTCAGCGAGGTGCGCGAGCGCGCCGAGGGCTTCGCCGCGAGCGAGGAGGAGCTGCTGCTGATCGGCCTCTTCGGCGAGGACGCCGAGCGCCTGCTCAAGAACACGCGCAACCGCGGCCACCGCGTCGACGATCTCGACGGAATAGACGAAGGCCGCGCCGACCGCATTCGTGAGGTCGTGCGGATCGTGCAGGAGTCGGGGATCGGCGAGATCACAATCGAGGAGGAGGGGATGCGGATCTCGGTCCGCTCGACGCCGGACGCTCCCGTCGCCGCGGCGTCGTCTGGCGCGTCGCTCGGCATCTCCGAGCCCGATCTACCCGCTGCGCTCCCGTCGGTCGGCGGGACGATCATGCGCGTCGAGTCGCCGATGGTCGGGACGTTCTACCGCGCCGGAGCGCCCGACGCCCCGCCGTTCGTCTCGGTCGGCGACGTCGTCGAGGCCGGCCAGACGCTGTGCATCCTCGAGGCGATGAAGCTCATGAACGAGGTCAAGGCCGACGTCGAGGGCGTCGTCCGCGCCGTGCACGTCGAGAACGCGCAGGCGGTGGAGTTCGGCCAGCTCCTCTTCGAGCTCGAGCCGCTCGCGCTTCGGCCCGCGCTCTAGACGCAGGCGATGGCGAAGCCCGTGGTCAGGCTCGCCGAACGCGTGGACATCGACGAGCTCGTTCGGTTGCGCGCGGACTTCACGTTCGAGGACGCCGGTGCACAAACACAGTTGACGAATCCCGGCTACGAGGAGGAATGTTCCGCCTTCCTCGAGAGCGCGATCGAAGGTGGTCGCTGGCAGATCTGGGTCGCCGAGCTCGACGGTCGGGTCGTCTCGCACGCGTTCGTCGCGCTCGTCGACAAGGTGCCTCGTCCGATCTACGAACCGCGCCGCATCGCGTACCTGACGAACGTCTACACACGGCCCGAACACCGCAACCGCGGGATCGGCGCGGACGTGATCCGACGGGCGCAGGAGGCGGCGCGCGAGGCGGACGTCGAGGTGATGATCGTCTGGCCGAGTGACGAGAGCGTCGACTTCTATGCGCGCGAAGGATTCGAGCGGCGGGACGAGCCGCTTCTGTGGGAGCCGAGCTAGGCGTCGGCGATCGGGCGGCCGACGACGAGCAGCTTTAGCTCGTCGGGCGTGAAGTCGTCACGCAGGAACGCGTCCGGGAGCACGCCGAGCGCGTCGAGCGTCTTCGAGAGGAAGCACCGCGCTGTGGCCGCGAGCACGACGTCCATGATCTCGTCGTCCGAGAGCCCGAGGTCGCGTAGGCGCTGCCGGTCGGCGTCGGTGACGGAAGTCGCGTCGTCGACAACCTTCTCCGCGATGTCCATCACCGCGAGGTCCGTCGCGTCGAGGCCTGCGGAGCCCCGGTCCCGGACGATGTCCGCGAGCGGCTCGCCGCAGTTGTCGCGCAGCACCTTGCCGTGCGCGAGGCTGCAGTAGCTCGACTTGAGCCGCTGCGCCGCGGCGACGGTCGCAAGCTCGTAGCGCCGGAGATCCATGCGCGCCTTGATCCCCGTGTTCAGCTGCACCCACGCGGCGAGGATCTCGGGATGCGCCTCGAACGCGCGCTCCATGTTGGTCGGCATGAGGCGGATTCTGCCCGACCGTAGACTCTCGACGTGTTTACGCGCGTCCTCGTAGCGAATCGCGGTGAGATCGCCGTGCGCGTCATCCGCGCGCTGCACGAGCTCGACGTCGAAGCCGTTGCCGTCTACTCGACCGCCGACGCGGGCGCGCTGCACGTGAAGCTCGCGGACAAAGCCGTGCGGATCGGGCCCCCGCCCGTGAACCAGAGCTATCTCAGCATCCCGGCGATCATCGCGGCGGCGGAGACGACCGGCTGCGGGGCGGTGCATCCCGGCTACGGGTTCCTCTCCGAGAACGCCGACTTCGTGCGCGCGTGCGAGGAGAACGACATCGTCTTCATCGGGCCGCCGGCGGAGGTGATGGAGCGGATGGGCGACAAGGCGCGCGCGAAGGCCGAGATGCGCGCCGCGGGTGTGCCGCTCGTGCCCGGGATGGAAGGGATCGCGAGCGCGGAGGAGGCGCGCGCCGCCGCCGACGAGCTCGGCTACCCGGTGCTCCTCAAGGCTGCGGCCGGCGGCGGCGGGCGCGGGATGCGGCGCGTCGAGGAGTCGGCCGACGTCGTCGAGCTGTACGAGCGCGCGTCCGCCGAGGCGCTGTCCGCCTTCGGCGACGGGACGATGTATGTCGAGAAGGTCATCACGCCGGCGCGGCACGTCGAGATTCAGGTGCTCTGCGACAACCACGGCACCGTCCTCACGTGCGGCGAGCGCGAGTGCTCGATCCAGCGCCGCCACCAGAAGCTCATCGAGGAGTCGCCGTCGCCCGCGCTGAGCGACGACCTGCGCGAGGAGATGGAGGCCGCCGCCGAGCGCGCGTGCCGCCACATCGGCTACCGCAACGCCGGCACGATCGAGTTCCTCGTCGGCCCGGACGGCTCGTTTTCGTTCATAGAGATGAACACCCGCCTGCAGGTCGAGCATCCCGTGACGGAGCTCATCACGTCGATGGACCTCGTCCGGCATCAGATCCGGATCGCGGACGGCTTCAAGCTCCCGCACGGCGGCCGCTGCGGGCCGCGCTCGGGCCACGTGATCGAGCTGCGCATCAACGCGGAGGATCCGTCCCACGACTTCGCGCCGGCGCCGGGGACGGTCACGCGCTTCCGGCCACCGCTCGGGCCGGGCGTGCGCGTCGACACGTTCCTCGAGGAGGGCGCGACGATCCCGCCGTTCTACGACTCGCTCATCGCGAAGCTCATCGTGCGAGACGCGAATCGCGAGCTTGCGATCAGGCGCGCCCGGCGGGCGCTGATGGAGTTCGAGATCGAGGGCGTACCGACGACGAAAGGCGTGCTCCTCGACATCCTCGCGAGCCCCGAGTTTCAGAGCGGGGAGTACTCGACGTCGTTCCTCGAGGAGGCGGGGGCATCGCTCCCGTCGCTGTCGGTCGTCTCGTGAGCCGCGTCCTCGTCAGCGACGCGGGCGGCTCGGTGCGCGTGAGCGAGGCGGCGCTCATCCAGCTTGTCGATTCGGCGGTCTCGGCGGTGGACGGCGCGCGTCTGCGGCGCCGGCGCCGGCTCTCGCTCGACCTCGCCGAGGGCCACGCGCGTGCCGAGCTCGAGATCTCGGTCGTGTACGGACGCGTGCTGCCGGCGACCGCGCGAGCGGTGCAGGAGCGCGTGGGCGAGGCGCTCGCACGCGCGTGCGGCGTCGCGGTCG
>JAWVDC010000110.1:0-34459 GCA_033857715.1 Gaiellaceae bacterium
GGCGTTTACACGCTGACGATTCGCGGCGACTCGTTCGCGGGCGAGAAGATCTCCACCCCGATCCACTCGTCGGTCACGCCGTTCGGCGACGGGACGGGAACGGCCGCTCAGTCGACTGCGCCCCCGCCGAACCCGGCAACGTGCACGGTCGCGAAGGAGGCGATGGCCACGGACGGGTCGGCGAATGTCGAAGTGCATTGCTTCGCGTACGACGCCCGCACCGGCTGGCTGCCGGCCGACGCCGCGTTCGACGTGCAAGTCGTCGGGCCCGGGCGCTAGCCCTAGCGGCGGCCCGCGGCCGCGAGCGCGAACTTCGTCAGCGAGCGCGGCACCCGCTGCGCGGAGGCGATCGTCGTCCGCAGCGCGCCCGCGAACTCTTCGAGGTCGGCGTCGCTCACCATGAGCGGAGGCAGCACCTTGAGAATGGCCATGTCGTGGCCGGCGACCTGGGTGAGGATGCGGTGCTCGGAGAAGAGCGGCCCGATCACGAGCTGCGCGAAGAGCCCCTTCTGCATTCGCTCGATCAGCCGCCAGGAAAGCCGCCCCGTCTGCGGTTCCCCAAATTCGATCGCCCACATGAGCCCGAGCCCGCGCACCTCGCTCACCACCCCGAACTCCTCGACGAGCGGCCGCGTCAGCTCGAGGAGCAGCTCGCCGCGCCGGGCGCTCTCCTCCACGAGACGTTGCCCGCGGAGCTCGCGTAGCGTCGCGAGGCCGGCCGCCATTCCGAGCTCGTTCGGAGCGAACGTCGACCCGTGCGAGAGCGCGTGCGCCATCGAGTCGAACACCGCCTCGTGGACGGCGCGCGACATGAGCAGCCCGCCGACCGGGACATAGCCGCCGGACAGCGATTTCGCGACGGGGACGAGGTCCGGCTCGAGGCCCCAGTGCTGATACGCGAAGACGCGTCCGGTGCGGCCGAATCCGGTCTGCACCTCGTCGACCGCGAAGAGCGTCCCGTACCGGCGGCAGAGCTCCTGCGCGCCCTCGAGGTAGCCGGCCGGCGGGAGATGCACGCCTTTCCCCTGCACCGGCTCGACGAGGAAGACGGCGACGTCCTCGCGGCGCAGCTCCTCCTCGAGCGCGGCGAGATCGCCGTACGGGACACGCGAGAAGCCGGGCAGGAGCGGCTGGAAGCGGTCGGTGAACTCGGGGCAGCCGTTCGCGGAGAGCGAGCCGAGCGTGAGGCCGTGGAACCCGTGGTCGCACGAGACGACACGCGTGCGCTTCGTCGCCGCGCGGCCGAGCTTCAGCGCCGCCTCGACCGCCTCCGTCCCGCTGCTCGTGAAGAGGCAGCGCTCGATGCGGCCGCCGGCGATGCCGATCAACTCCTCGGCGAGCAGACCCGGGAGGAGCGTCGTCCCCATCGCGAGCATCCCCGGCGTGTCGAGTGAGAGCGCCTCGACGAGCGCGGCGCGGACGCGCGGGTTGTTGCGCCCGACGTTGTACATCCCGAACCCGCCGAGCATGTCGAGGTAGCGGTTGCCGTCCGCGTCGTACAGGTACGCGCCCTCTCCGCGCGCCCACGTGCGGTCGAAGCCGATCGTGCGGAGGACGCGGGCGAACTGCGGGTTGATCGTGCGCGCCCAGAGCTCGAGATCCTCACCGCGCCGGGACTCGAGCAGCTCCGCGAGGCTGAACTCGCTCATCGCCGGGGACTCTAGCTCCGGCCTTCCGTGCGGATCTGAACCGATCGCCGCCCGCAGCCGAACTTCCTCCATGAAAACGTTCGTAGCGGTAGCAGCGGTCGCCACGGCAGCCTCTGCCGGTATCCACTTCGCCGTCGCCCCCGAGCACTTCCACGAGTGGTGGGGGTTCGGCACGTTCTTCGTCGCTTGCGGCGTCGCCCAGCTCGTATGGGCGGCCTTTCCTTCGAGCGCGGTGATCGGAATCGGCGGAAACGCAGCGCTCATCGCCCTGTGGGCTTTCTCCCGTACGACCGGTCTGCCCTTCGGGCCGGAGGCCGGGATGCCGGAAGCGATGGGCCCGCTCGACGTGGCGTCGGTCCTGCTCGAGGGCGCCGCCGTCGTCGCGCTCGTCTGGAACCGCGTGGCCGCCAGCGCCCAATCGATCCCATTCCCCCACATTCAAGAGGAGAACGCATGTTTCGCACGCGCACGCGCTACATCACGCTGATCGTCGGAATCGCCGCCGCGGTCGCGCTCGCCGCGACGGCCACGGGCTGCGGCTCGGAGTCGAAAGCCTCGGCAAGCACCCAGCCGAAGATGACCCACATGTCGCCTGGAGGGACGTCGGACGCAGCCAACCTCCGCGTCGCGCTCGACAACTTGCTCGGCGAGCACGCCGCACTCGCGATGAACGCGACGAACGCCGGCTACTCGGGCCTGAAGTCGTTCCCGTCGATCGCGGCACAGCTCGACAAGAACTCCGTGGCGCTTTCGAAGGCGATCGGGTCGGTCTACGGCAATGCGGCAGGCAACACGTTCCTCAACGGCAAGGACATGTGGCGCGACCACATCAAGTTCTTCGTCGACTACACCGTTGCGCTCGCGAGCCACGACAACGCCGGCCAGAAGGCGGCTGTCGCGAACCTTGGGAAGTACGTCTCGAAGTTCGGCGCCTTCCTCGCCGGTGCGACCGGCCTGCCGAAGGCCGCGGTGCAGAACGACCTCCTCGCACATGTGACGGAGCTCAAGCAGCAGCTCGACCTGTACGCGGCCGGGAACTACGCGGCGGCCGCCAAGACCTACGACAACGCGTACCAGCACATGTTCATGACCGGCGATCTCCTCGCGGCGGCGATCGCGAAGCAGAAGCACCTCAGCTAGGAACACGCACCAACGCTCTCGGACGCCGGCGGCCGCCCAGCCGCCGGCGTTTTGCGTGCGGGCACAATGTCGGCCCGCCCCCGTAGCTCAGTGGATAGAGCAGCGGTTTCCTAAACCGCGTGCGCTGGTTCAATTCCGGCCGGGGGCATGAGCGGACAACCGGATCGTTCGCCCGTCGCGCGACGGCCTTGGCGTAGATATCCAGTAGCCGCGGCAGAATGCCATGGTGCGTCGCACTGCGTCGATCCTGGCGGCGATCGCGGCGCTCGCCGTGGTCACCGGCGTCCTCCACTTCGCGAACGTCGAGCCCGTAGTCGTGTTCGCCGTTGCGGCCGCCGCACTTGGTGGCCTTGCGTGGGCGGTCTCCATCGCGACCGAGTCCGTTGGCGAGCGCTTCGGTCCGGCGGTGACCGGCGTCCTGCAGACGACGCTCGGCAACCTTCCCGAACTCTTCATCGTCCTTTTCGCGCTCTCGGCCGGGGAGCTCGTCGTCGCTCGCACCTCGATCCTCGGTTCGGTCTTCGCGAACGGCCTGCTCGTCCTCGGCCTCGCGATCGTCGCCGGCTCTCGCGCCGCCCCGGACGGCAGGATGCGCTTCAGGCCGCGGTTGCCGCAGGACACGGCGACGCTCCTCCTGCTCGCGATCGGGGTCATCGTGCTCCTCGGGCTCTCGCATCAGGTCGGGGATCGGGCCAGCGACCACGAGATGGCCATCTCCGTCGTCGGGGCGATCGTGCTCCTCGCTGTGTACGGGCTCTGGGCGTGCAACTACCTGCGCTCGGATACGCCCGCCGAGGAGGCACACGCCGAGCCGGCACGGTCAGTGCTGCCGTTCGGGCCCGCGCTCGTGGTGCTCGTAGTCGCGGGCGTCGCGGCAGCGCTCGTCTCGGACTGGTTCATCGCCGCGCTCGATCCGGCGGTCGAGGCCCTCGGCATCTCGAAGGCGTTCACGGGCCTCGTGATCGTCGCGATCGCGGGGAACGCGGTCGAGAACGTCGTCGGGGTCACCCTCGCGATGAAGGGCAAGTCGGACTTCTCCATCTCAATCGTGAAGAACTCGGTCGCGCAGATCGCCGCGTTCCTCTTCCCTGCGCTCGTGCTGCTCTCGCTCGCGTTCACGACGCACCTGACATTCGTGCTCAGTCCGATCTTCATCGGCGCGCTCGTCGTGACCGCCCTTGCCATGTGGCAGATCACGGGCGACGGCGAGGCGCTCTTGTTCGAGGGCGCAGCGCTGGTGGGTCTGTACGTGATTCTCGCGACCGTCATGTGGTTCGAGTAGCCACGGGCGCCCTAGAGGAGCCGAAGCCCCTGGAATCCTCTGCGGTGCCAGGGGCTTCGCGGCGCGACGCGCGGTGTGGGCCGACTATTGCGTCGCGTTATGAGGTGTTGTCTATTGGGACGTCCCCCGTCGATTCGAGTTAGAACGTCGGTGTGCGATCCATTTCCGAGGGATCAGGCCTCCGTCCGACCGAGTCGATAGCAACGGTGGAGTGGGAGTTCCAGTCTGGAAGGGAACGTTCGGCGTAGCTCAGGCAGAGCGGCTCCTCTGGCGGGCGGGATTCGGGCCTCGGCCCGGCGAGGCGCAGGCTCTCGCGAAGCTCGGCCTCGCCGGTGCGGTCCGCGCGTTGACCCAGCCCGGCTCGGAGTCGCTCGTCGGCCCCGCTCCGCACGACGACGACGGATACCCGCTCGCGCCGTACGACGCGTGGGGGCACGACCACCTCTGGTGGCTCGACCGGATGGTCCGTACGTCGCGGCCGCTCGTCGAGCGGATGGCGCTGATCTGGCACGACTGGTTCGCTACGTCGAACGACGGGGTCAACTCGCAGAAGCTCATGCTGAAGCAGAACGACCTCTTCCGGCAGAAAGGGCTCGGGTCCTTCCACGATCTCCTGCTCGACGTGACCTCCGACCCCGCGATGCTCCTCTGGCTCAACGGCGGCGACAACTCGAAGGACTCGCCGAACGAGAACTACGGCCGCGAGATGATGGAGCTCTTCACGCTCGGCCACGGCAGCGGCTACACCGAGAACGACGTCCGCGAGCAGGCGCGCGCGCTCACCGGCTTTCGCTACGACTGGACGCAGGACGGGCCGACGAACTTCCGCTACGACCCGACGTACCACGACACCGGCCTCAAGACGATCTTCGGCCAGACCGCGCACTTCACGTGGCAGGACTCGTGCCGTCTCTGCCTCGAGCATCCGGCGCACGCGTCGTACTTCGTCGAGAAGCTCTGGAGCTACTTCATCCCAGCACCACCCGACAGCGCGACGAAGAGCGCGCTCAAGCAGCTCTATCTGTCGTCGAGCTATGGGATCGCGCCGGTCGTCGCGGCGATCCTTAAGCACCCGGCCCTCTTCACCGGGCCGCGGCTCGTGAAGCCGCCGGTCGTGTACACCGCTGGGCTCCTCCGCCGGATCAAGCGTGGGATCGACACGACCGCGTGGGTCTGGCTCGACTCGATGGCCGGGCAGCAGCTCTTCTACCCGCCGAACGTCGCCGGCTGGGACGACACGCGCTGGCTCGACACGGCGACGTGGCGCGGCCGCTGGTGGATCGCGCAGTACGCGCTCGATCCGTACGCGCTCGATCCCGACAGCGCAACGCGACCGTACGACGCGGCGAAGCTCCTCGACGGCGCGCTCTCGTTCTGGCACAGGCCGCCGATCGGGTCGCCGACGCGCACTGCGCTCTCGACGTTCGCCCATCGCGCGCTCGACGACGCGGCCGGCACTGCCTGGAAGAAGCAGGCGTACCCGCCGATGGTCACGAACGCGCTCCGCCAGCTCATCGCCGTCTCACCGGAGCTGCAGGCGGCATGAGTTCCCGCGACTGCAACCACTGCGACGGGCTCACGCGCTCGCGGCTCCTGCACCGTGCCTATTCCGGGGCGTTCGCGGAAGCGGGACGTGGCCTTCCGGCGATCGAGCCGGGGATGCCGCTGCCCGCCGGCACCGGGCTGACCCGTCGCCGGTTCGTCATGGGCGGCCTCGGCGCAGCGCTCGCCGTGTACGGAGGCTCGCACCTCGGCATCCGCGCCTTCGAGGAGGGGATCGCGGCCGCGGCGTCGGGCTCGGCGCAGCCCGTCTTCGTCTCCGTCTTCCTCGAGGGTGGCGCCGACGGCCTGTCCGTCCTCTCGCCGCAGGGCGACTCGCTATACGCCTCGCTGCGGCCAACGCTCGCGCTCTCCGGCGGCACCGCGTTCGCCGAGGACACCCGCCTCTTCTGGCATCCGGCCCTCAGCGGCATCCAGCAGCTCTACGCCGAGAACAAGGTCTCCGTCCTTCCGGCCGTGGGCTACAACCATCCCGACCAGTCGCACTTCACGTCGCGGCACTACTGGGAGGTCGGCGCGACCGAGGCAGACCTGCGGACGGGCTGGCTCGGCCGCTATCTCGACACGATCGGGACGTCGACGAACCCGCTGCAAGGGCTGTCCCTCGACTACTCGCTTGCGCCCGCGCTGGCGACGGCCTCCGTGCCGGTCGCGTCGATCTCGACACCGGACGACTACACCTTCTACAGCCGCCGCGTCTGGGGCGAGGTGGAGAGCCGGATGCTCGAAGGGATCGGCCTCCTCGGCGCCCCGCGCGTCGACCCCGGGCTGCAGCAGGCCGGCACCGTCTCGGGGCAGGTCGACCGGCTCCGTCAGCAGCTCCTGCCGTTCCAGTCGTACTCGAGCCCGGTCACGTATCCCGCGACCGACGACGCGTTCCCGACGAGGCTGGCTGCGCTTGCCGCGATGCTCGGCGCCGGGCTGCCACTTCACTGCGTCTCCCTCACGGCGCCCGGCTCCTACGACACGCACACGAACGAGGCCGGCGCGCTCTCCGACGGGCTGCAGCTCACGTCCGACTCGCTCCTCGCGTTCCAGCGCGACCTCGAGGCGCGCGGGCTCGCCGATCGCGTCCTCGTGCACGTCTGGACGGAGTTCGGGCGGCGCGCGGAGGAGAACGGCGACGCGGGCACCGACCACGGCGCAGCCGGGACGGGATTCCTCATCGGCTCGCGGGTCGCCGGGACGAAGGTCGGCGAGTTCCCCGGCTTGAAGACCGGCCTCGACGACGACGGGAACCTCATCGAGACCGCCGACTTCCGCGGCGTCTACGCGGCGCTGCTCGAGCAGTGGTTCGGCGTCGACGCGGCGGCCGTGATCCCGAATGCGTCGTCCTTCGCTCGGCCTACCCTCATCGCGTGATCGCTCAGCTGCCGCCGCCTCCCGCGCGCGTCCAGGTCATCGCGCAGGAGTACAGCTACACCCTCTCGCGCGGCACGGTGAAGGCGGGACAGGTCATCGTCGAGCTCGTCAACCGCGGCCAGGACACGCATGACCTCCGCATGAAGCGCATCGGCGGGATCCACGTGTTCAAGTTCCCGGACGTTCTGCCGGGCCACCACGTCGACCGGTTGCTCACGATCAGGCGAACGGGCACGTATCGCCTCTGGTGTGACATCGCCGACCATCGAGAGCGAGGGATGCGCGCCACGCTGCGCGTCGTTGCCCGCACGGCGAGTACAACGGTGCGTCGGAGAAGTGTTGAGCCGGGCGCGGCGGTGAACCGCGCCCGGCTCGAGAGCTGGTGGCTACCCGCCGCTGTACGAGGCGACGACGTCGCCTCCGGTCGAGTCCCCACCGGAGAAGCACTTCGTGGCCGTGCACGAGGTGGTCAGGAGCTCGGCCGTGACGAAGGACGGGATGACCTGCGCCGGCCGGGACATGAGATGGCCCTTCCAGTTCGCCGGATTCCCGGACATGTAGATCGGGGCACCGTGCTTGTCACCGCCCACGATCACGCAGTACTTGGTGCTGTTGGCGTCGCAACTGACCGACGCCACGTAGCCCTTGCCCTGACTGCTTTCGTTCTCGAAGTATCCGTTCACTGAATCCGACTGCTTGGCGGCGATACCGAGATTGAACGCCTTCAGCGCAGTCCACGTGGCCGGATTGCCCTTCACGACGAGCGGCTTGTACTTCACGCCGCCCGAGTAGCCGACGCCCACGCAGTACGTGCTCGAAACGCACGAGACCGACGTGAACACGCCCGTGTAGCCCTCCATGCTGTTCATCGTGATCTGCCTGACATTCGCCAGAGTCCACGATGCCGGGTCGCCGGAGAGCACGATCGGCTGCTGATGGTTCCCGTCGTAGCCGACGGCGACGCACGAGGTCTCCGACGTGCACGAGACCGACTCGAGAGCTCCATGCGAGTGGAGCCTGTGCGGCAGTGCGATCTCCTGGGTGTTCCCGCCGGCCGCCCACGTGGCCGGATCGCCGGAAAGCACGACCGGCTGGGAGTTGAAGTCCTGGCCGACTGCGACGCAGAACGTCGTCGACGGGCAGTCGATCGCGCTGAAGTCGGCGCCGAGGTCGTACGCGGCTCCGGCGATCGTTGCGTCGGTCGCGGTGTCGAACGTCGACGGGTCACCGGCGACCACCATCGCTCCGCCATTGAAGTCGTCCCACCCGACCGCGACGCAGTACGTCGCCGACGGGCAGTCGCCGGCCTCGACGAACGCGTACGGGTTGAGGCCGTCCATCTTGACCGCCTCGGCCTGATCCCAGGTCGCGGGGTCCCCCTGCAGGACGTAGGAGCCTTCGCCGACGCTGAAGTACGAGCTGATGTCGATGCATGACGTGTTCGACGTGCAGCTCAGCGACGACGGGAAGCTCTCGACACCGAACCGAGCTCCGTACACCGCGATCTCCTGGAGATCGTTCGCGGTCCACGTGCCCGGATTCCCGGACAGGATCAGCGGCTGGTTGTCGTTGTCGATTCCGGCCGCAACGCAGTTGGACGTAGACGTGCAGGCGATCGACAAGAGCTCTGCGCCGCCTCCGAACGTCCCGCCGTTCAGCGAGAGGTCGAACTCCTGTGCCTGTGCCGCAGTCCACGGCGTGGCGGGATCGCCCTGGACGATGAGCGGATCCCCGAACCCGTCGTAGCCGACGGAGACGCACGAGGACGCTGACGTGCAGGTGACGGACAGGAGCTCACCGCCGATGCCGAAGGGGTGGCCGAGCGTGATCTCATGCACGTTCGCGAGGCTCCAGCTGGAGGGGTCGCCGGCCAGCTCGAGCGGCTGGCCGTTCTCGTCGCCGCCGACGGCAACGCACGAGGACGATGACGCGCACGCGACCGAGTTCAGCCAGCCTCCGGAGCCGAAGCCCGAGCCGAGCGGGAACTGCTGCGCCTGCGCGGCGCTCCACGTGGCCGGATCGCCGGCGAGAACGAGCGGGTTGTCGATGTCGTCTCCACCAACTGCGACGCACGACGACGACGACGTGCACGAGACAGACTCGAAGTAGCCGCCGGATCCGAAGCTTGACCCGAGCGCGATCTCCTGTGCCTGCGCGGCGCCCCACGTCGAGGGATCGCCGGCCAGCACGATCGCCTGATCGTTGGCGTCGTAGCCGACCGCGACGCAGTCCGTCGACGATTGGCAGGTGATCGACGTCAGGACCGCATAGTCCCCGAACGCGTCTCCGATCGCGATCTCCTTCGCTTGATCGGGACCCCATGTCGCCGGGTCGCCGATCAGCGTGAGGGGCTGACCGTTTCCGTCATATCCGACCGCAACGCACTCGGTCGTCGATGCGCACGAGACCGACAGCAGCCGCGAACGGCTGCCGACCGGGATCGGCTTCATCTGATCAGGGCCCCACGTGGCCGGGTCACCGGCGAGCACGAGGGGGTCGTATCCGATGTCCAGACCGACGGACACACACTCAGTCGACGACGGACAACTCGTCCCGATGAGCACGCCGGCCGCTGGAAGCTGACTGAGCGGATTCACGACGGGTGAAAAGCCCCCGGGGTTGGCTGCGTCTGCAGCGAGGATGCCAAACGCACCAAAAGCCACGAACACGACGACAAACGCCGCAAGAACTCTTGCACTCATCGATCCACCACTCCTCGTTCGGGAATATCCTGCGAGCCTACGCCCTCTCGAGCGGATTACAAGGGGAGCGCAAGCTTTCCCGGCCGAAAATCTTTCTACTACCTCCTACTTTCTACTGCTGTGAACGTCGGGTCGTCCCCACGCGTAAAGCCTCGGTAAGTCGCCGCTCCCGCCCCTTCACAGCGAAGCCGCCGAGGTGCAGGCTGACTGCATGGCACCGATGCGCAGGAGAGAGCTCTTCCGCGAGGTCAACGACCGGATCTACGAGCTGCTCGCAACCGGCGAGCCGGATCTTCCGGGCGAGTTCCTCTGCGAGTGCGGCGAGGACTGCGGCGTCCGCGTCGAGATCCTTCCCTCGGCCTTCGAAGCGCTGCGGAACAGCGGTCGGATCGTGCGCTCGAGCGACTGCGGCCGCGGTGGGCTTCTCCGCCGGCGCCGTCGCGAGCCTGTCGTGATCGGCGTTCCCGCGCTGAGCTAGCTCTCGGCGCCCATGTCGATGACCTGACGGGCGGCCAACGTCTTCAGCGTCGTCGCGAGGTCGGCGGCAGCGATGTTCTTCGGCGCGCGGATCTGGACCATCCCGCTGTGCGAGCGCGCGATCGCCGACTGGCCGTCTGCGAGAGCGACCTGCGTGTTGGCGTCGACCGGGAACGTGACGGTCTGGCCCACGAGCCCCTGGCCGTGGTGGTTGGCGTGGTCGACGAGGAGCGTGATGGAGCCGGCGGTGTGCGTGGTCGCGTCGTACGCGGTGTAGGCGGAGATCGTGCCCTTGAGGACGTACATCACCGTCTGCGCGCCATGGCCGTGGCCGTGGCCGTGGCCGGCATTGTCGGGCTTGCCGTGGCCATGGCCGTGGCTGCGGGCCGAGTCCGGCTTCTCGTGGCCATCGCGGTCGGCAAGGTCGTCGCGGTCGGCGGCGTCCGGCTTGCCCTGGCCATGGCTGTGTCCGGAGGCGTTGGCGGGCTTGTCGTGGCTATGGCCGTGACTGGAGAGCCTGGCCGGCAGCCCGGAGGCGAGCGCGATGCCCGGGATCGCCAGGGCCGCAATAACGAGGATGAGCGCCTTCTTCATGGGCTTGTCGGCAGCATATTGACAACGACAACGGCGTGGGAGACGCCCGGAGCGTCCCCCACGCGGCGACTTCCCTAACTACCTAGCCGGAGACGACGCAGCCCTTGCCGGTCGCGTCGAACGCCTTGTTGCTCCACATGGGCTGAATCGCGAACTGGTGCGCGGCGAGCGTGATGTTCTGGTCGCCTTCCCACGCGCACTTGTCGGCGTTCTCTGACGTCTGGTCGTCGTTCCAGCCGTCCTGGATCGACGCGAAGTTGTCCGGGTCGGTCACGGCCTCGGAGTACTCGTGGCCGGTGACGATCGACCAGCCGTCGAAGATGCCGTTGCCGAACGCGTTGCTCGTCGCATTGACGTTGTGCATCCCGCAGCCGTCAGTCCCGAGGCCCGGGTAGTTCGTGTTGAGCCACGGGATGAAGGCGTACTGGATGCGGTGGGCGTTGCCGATCCCGTCGATGCCGGTCGTCTGGGAGTGGTACCCGCAATAGACCGGCTGTCCCGTCGCGATGGTGCCGGGCGGCGTGAGGACGATGTACGTCGCGTCGCGCTTGTATCCGAAGTGCTGCATGCCCTTGACGGCCTCGGCCGCGATCGGGTCGTTGGCGAGGTTCTCGGCCATGCCATAGGCGGTGATTGGGTCGGGAACCGGGCTTGGATCCGTCCAGACACCCTTGAGCTGGCCGATCGGGTTCGTGACGAAGCCACCGGCCCCGTTGCAGTTCATCGAGCCGGCGAGCGCATACGCGCAGTACTGGGTCTGGATGTTCGCCCAGCCGCTGCCGCCGACGTTCTGGAAGAACGAGCCGAGGTACGTCTGGAGCGTCTTCGACGAGTAGAGCTTCCCGTTGGTGTCGGGCGTCGTGAAGCCTGTCTTCCACTGCGGGCCCCACCAGATGAGATAAACCGACGGCTTCTGCTCGACGCCGATGGCGTCCGGCCCCACGTTGCCGCCGTGGTAGATGAGATTGTTCTGAACCTCATCCTGCTCGGCTGCGGCCTGCGCCGACCCGATGGGCCAGAGGAACTCCTTCCCGAACTTGAGGGAAGAGGTTCCGGCGCGGGATGCGGCGCCGGCGGCGCTGAAGACGAGAGCGCCAAGCACGAGAACGAAAAGCACACGAGTTTTCACGGACATCCTCCTTGGGATTAGGACATCCGCGGATTTCCTTGGCTCTACCTGCGCAAAACGGCCTTCCCGCTAGCCTTACGTTCCGATGACGGTTCTCGTCACCGGCGGCGCCGGCTTCATCGGCGCTCATGTCGCACGGCACCTGCTCGACGCGGGCAAGGAGGTCGTCGTCCTCGACGATCTCAGCGGCGGCTACGAGGCGAACGTCCCGGCGGGTGCGACGTTCGTCGAGGGATCCGTCACGAACCCCGAGCTCGTCGACGACCTCTTCCGCGAGCACGGCTTCACCCACGTCTTCCACATCGCGGCGTACGCGGCGGAGGGCTTGTCGCACTTCATCCGCCGCTTCAACTACACGCAGAACCTCGTCGGCTCGATGAACGTCATCAACTCGGCGATCCGGGCCGAGACGGTCGAGCGCTTCGTATTCACGAGCTCGATCGCGGTTTACGGGCCCGGCCAGACGCCGATGACCGAGGCGATCACGCCCGAGCCGGAGGATCCGTACGGCATCGCGAAGTACGCCGTCGAGCTGGACCTCGCCGCCGCGCAGCGGATGTTCGGGCTCGACTACACGATCTTCCGCCCGCACAACGTCTACGGCGAGCTGCAGAACATCGCCGACACGTACCGCAATGTCATCGGGATCTTCATGAACCAGCTGCAGACCGGACGGCCGATGACGATCTTCGGCGACGGCCTCCAGACGCGCGCTTTCACGCACATCGACGACGTCGCGCCGGCGATCGCGCGCTCGATCGACGTGCCGGGCGCCGCGAACGAGACCTTCAACGTCGGCGCCGACACGCCGTACACCGTGCTCGAGCTCGCGCAGACCGTCGCGCGTGTCCTCGGCGTGGAAGACGCGGAGATCGAGCACCTCCCGCCGCGGCAGGAGGTCGTCCACGCGTTCTCCGACCACTCGAAGCTCCACGGCGTCTTCGGCGAGCAGCCCGCTGTGTCGCTCGAGGACGGTCTCCGCCGCATGGCCGAGTGGGTGCAGGAGGTCGGCGTGCGGCCGCCGGTGCGCTTCGACAGCGTCGAGATCCTGCGGAACCTGCCGCCGTCGTGGGCCGCCGGCATGGCGCAGTCTGTTTGACGCCCGACGTCTCGATCTCGCTCGTCAACACGAACTCGCGGGAGCTCCTCCTTGCGTGTCTCGACTCCCTACGCGGCGTGGATGCCGAGATCGTCGTGCTCGACAACGCCTCAGAAGACGGCTCGGCCGACGCGGTGCGCGCCCAGTACCCGGACGTGCGCCTCATCGAGCAGCGCCACCGCGCCGGATTCGGCGCGAACCACAACACCGTCATCAACGCCACGACCGGCCGCTACGTCTTCATCCTCAACGAGGACACGACCTCCGAGGACTGGGGCTTTGCGGAGATGGTCGCGCATCTCGACGCGAACCCGCGCGTCGCCGCGCTCGGGCCGCGGCTCGTCTATCCCGACGGCCGCGTGCAGTCGTCCGCGTGGCGCTTCCCGAGCCCCGCGACAGCTGCGCTCGGGCTGCTCACGCTCGGCCGCGCCGGGATCCTTCAGTCGGGCGGCGGCGAGACGCGCGACGTCGACTGGGCGATGGCCGCGGCGCTGCTCGTGCGCCGCGAGGCGCTCGACGAGGTTGGCATCTTCGACGAGGGCTTCTTCATCTACTCCGAGGAGACGGATCTGTGCCGCCGGCTCCGCAACGCGGGCTGGCGGACGCAGTTCTTCCCGTCGGTCACCGTCGTCCACCACGAGTCGCAGTTCAGCGCCGGGATTCCCGAGCGGCGGATCAACGAGATGTGGCGCGGCCGGCACCGCTACTGGGGAAAGCACCACTCCGCCGCGGGCGCGCGCGTAGCCGCTCTGCTCACCGGCGCCCAGTACGCGTTGCGCGGGCTGATCCGGGCGCGCGACCGCGACTTCGCCGCGCGGATGCGACTGCACGCGAGGAACGCGACTCGCGTAACCGGCCCGGGCCTGCGTGAGTTCGCCGAGGACTGGAACCGCTCGCACGACGAATTCGCACACTGAGCTCGCGCTTCGTGCAGAATCTCACGGCAAATCGCGGGCTTCCGGGGGGTTGTCGTGCCGACGGTGCAACGAAGCAGGTCGAGTAGGTCTCAGGCGTTTCCCGCCTTCCCTCTACGTAGGCCTACACAGCGCGTCGTTCGTGGCGACTGGCGCAAGCGGATCCACCATCGCCCGGATCCCGGTGGAGGCGCCGGCAACGGCGGGCGGCTCAGCGTCGCCCCGCACGTCCTGATCGTCGACGACGAGAACGCGATTCGCACGATCTGCCGCGTCAACCTCGAAACCGACGGCCTCAATGTCGCCGAGGCTGCCGACGGGCGCGAAGCGCTCGACGCGATACGCCGGCAGCAGCCGGAGCTCGTCCTCCTCGATGTGATGATGCCGGACGTCGACGGCTGGAACGTCGCCGCGGAACTCGCTGCGGACCCTGCTACGCGCGAGATCCCCGTCGTCTTCCTTTCGGCGCGGGCTGCACGCGAGGACAGGGTGCGCGCGCAGGAGCTCGGCGCGGTGGGCTACATCGTCAAGCCGTTCGATCCGGTCGCCCTCGGCGCGACCGTGCTGGACGTGCTCGACCGCGTTCGTCGCGGCGAGCGCGAGCAGCTCAACCGCGGCCTTGTAGAAATGGAATGAGCTCGAACAGGTTCGTGCGGTTCCTGATCGCGGCCGTCGTGGCACTCGGCGCGCCCGGTCTCGTCACGCTCTTGAAGTTCACGAGCCTGCACGCGGCCGTTCCGGCACTGCTCTACACCATGGGAATCATTGTCGCGACCGCCGCAGGCGGGAGAGTCGCCGGGCTCGTCGCCGTCGCGGCGTCCGTCTATCCGTTCTTCCACTTCTTCGCCTCGCGTTACGACCGCGTCAACGCGAACGCCGAGGGGGTCACCGCCACCGTCGTTTTCGTCTTTGCCGCGCTCTTGGCCTACGAGGTGCTGCGACGCGAGCGTCTCGCGCGCAGCGACGCCGAGAAGGCGGTGGCGAGTGGCGGGATTGCGCTCGAGGCCGCCTCGCGGCTCCAGACTGCGGCCGACGCCCTCGCGACGGCGCGGTCGCCGCAGGAGGTGCTTGATGCGGTGCTGAGCGAGGGTGTCCGGGCTGCCGAGGCGCGGAGGGGCCTGATCGCGACGCTGAGCGAAGACGGGGAGTGGCTCGAGGTGATTGCGTCGCGCGGCTACGACGTCGAGTCGATCGCCGAGTACGAGCGCTTCCCGGTCTCTGGCAACTACCCGCTGGCGGAGGCGGTCAGGACGGGGGAAGGTGTGTTCCTCCGCTCGGGCAAGGAGCAGAGCGAGCGGTACCCCGAGCTCGTGGGCGGCATCCAGCCGCGCCACGCGCTCGTCTGCCTCCCGCTCATCGGCCACGCCGGGCCGATCGGAGGGCTCGTCTTCTCGTTCGCGAGCGAGCAGGAGTTCACGCCGGAACGTCGCGCGCTGAAGCTCGCGCTTGCGCGCCAGGCGGGTCTCGCGCTCGAACGCTCGCTCATCGCCGAGAAGGAGGCGTCGTTGCGCGAACGGCTCGCGTTCCTCGACGCGTCGACAGCGCTCCTCACGTCCTCGCTAGACCTGAAGGAGACGCTCGGATGGCTGGCCTCGCTCGCAGTCCCACAGCTCGCCGACTGGTGCTCCATCTCGGTCGCCGACGAGGAGACGGGCCTGATCGAGCAGCTCGTCGTCGCGCACCAGGATCCCGCGCGCAGGCGCTGGGCAGAGGAGATGCAGACCCGCACGCGCCCGATCCATCTCGATGACGAGTTCGACCTCACCGCCCGCGTGATCCGCACCGGCGAGCCGATCTTTCTCCGTGAGGTCCCGCAGGAGCTCCTCGACGAGGCGGTTGAGCGCGACCCCGAAGCGGGGCGCGCGCTCGAGGAGATCTCGATCCGCAGCGCAATCACGGTGCCGCTGACCTCGCGCTCGCGGAATCTCGGCGTGCTCACGCTCGTCACCGAGGAGCGCGAGTTCACCGACGCCGACTTCGAGCTCGCGCAGCAGCTCAGCGCCCGCGCGGCCATCGCGCTCGAGAACGCGCGCTTGTACGGCGAGGCGGAGCGTCGCGCGGACGCCGCGCTTGCGCTCGCGTACGTCGGCGACGGCGTCGTTCTCCTCGACAACGCGGGGCGCGTGCGCTTCTGGAACTCCGCCGCTGCGACGATCACCGGCGTGCGCGAGGAAGACGCGGTCGGCCGGCCCGCGAGCGAGGTGCTCACGTCGTGGGAGGAGATCTCGCGTCTCGCGGAGCTCGCCGACGCAGAGACGCGGTCGCGAGCGCGGTCGGTCACGCTCCCGCTCGAGACGGCGGGCGGCGACCGCTGGGTCTCGGTCACCGGTGTCGCATTCGACGAGGGCGTCGTCTACGCACTCCGCGACGTCACCGACGAGCACGCGCTCGAGCGTGCCCGTAGCGACTTCGTCGCGACGGCGTCGCACGAGCTCCGCACGCCCCTCGCCGCCGTGTACGGCTCCGCGCGCACGCTTCGGCGTGCCGACATCGAGCTGCCTCCGGAGCAGCGCGACCGCTTCCTCGAGATCATCGAGAGCGAGACGGAGCGCCTGACCGGGATCGTCTCGCAGATCCTCCTCGCGGGGCAGCTCGAGGAGGGTCGCGTCGACCTCTCCACCTCCGCCACCGACCTGCGCGGCCTGGCCGAAAGCGTCATCGACACGACGCGCGTGCGTGCGCCGGCCGAGGTCGAGCTCAAGCTCGACGCCGGGGACGAGTCGACCGTTGCGCTCGCGGACGAGGACAAGCTCCGCCAGGTGCTCGTCAACCTCCTCGACAACGCGGTCAAGTACTCGCCCGACGGCGGTGAGGTGGCGGTCGAGCTCGGCAGCGCGCCCGGCCTCGTGACGCTGACGGTGCGTGACAACGGGCTCGGGATCCCGCCGAGCGAGCAGGACCGGATCTTCGAGAAGTTCTACCGCCTCGACCCGGCCCTGACCCGCGGCGTCGGCGGCAGCGGCTTGGGCCTCTACATCTCTCGCGAGCTCGTTTCCCGCATGGGTGGCCGGATGTCGGTGCGCTCACGCCCCGGCGAAGGCGCCGCCTTCACGGTCGAGCTCCCGGCTGCCTAACCTGACCAGAGCGGACATGTCCCGACATGGCAGGGGTCTGACCCCGGCTGCCTAACCTGACCAGAGCGGACATGTCCCGACATGGCGGGGGTCTGACCCCGAGTGTCCCGAATGGGCCGTGTCGCCGGGCATGACTCGGCTGGCCATGTCCTCCGGCGGGCAAGCGCGTTTTCAGGCGCTCCGCGGTGACGGCGTCACAATCGACGTTGCATTTCCTTAACGCTGTCTCACGTCCCTCGGCACACTTAGGCGACATGCTCGTACTCGTTGTCGACGACGACCGTGCGGTGCGCGAGGCGCTCGAGCGCGCGCTCCAGCTGCACGGCTACGAGGTCGCACTCGCGTCCGACGGTGACAGCGCGCTCGCCGGCGTCGAGTCGCGCACGCCCGACGCCCTCGTCCTCGACGTGATGATGCCCGGCCTTGACGGCCTCGACGTGACCCGCCGCCTGCGGCGCCAGGGGAACCGCACGCCGATCCTCCTGCTCACGGCGCGCGACGCCGTCGGCGATCGCGTGGAAGGGCTCGACGCCGGCGCCGATGACTACCTCCCGAAGCCGTACGACCTCGAGGAGCTGCTCGCGCGCCTTCGCGCCCTTCTCCGCCGCTCGAAGCCCGAAGCGCCGGGCGACGTGCTCCGCTTCGCCGACCTCACGCTCGACCTCGGATCGATGGACGCACGCCGGGCCGGCCGTCGCTTCGAGCTGACGACGACCGAGGCCCACCTCCTCGAGCTGTTCCTCCGGAACCCGCGGCAGGTGCTGCCGCGCTCGCTCATCTACGAGCGCGTGTGGGGCTACGACTTCAGCCACTCGTCGAACGCGCTCGACGTCTACGTCGGTTACCTGCGCCGCAAGACCGAGGCGGAGGAGGAGCCGCGCCTCATCCACACCGTGCGCGGCACGGGATACGTCTTGCGCGAGCCATGAGCCTCCGCAGCCGGCTCACACTCGTTGCCGCCGGCGTGGTCGCCGCCGTCGTCGCAATGGCCGGGATCGCGACGTACTTCCTCATGCGGCACGAGTTCTACGCGCAGGTGGACACGCAGCTCGCGATCCATGCGAACGACCGGACCGCCGTCTACGGGGAGTTGACCACGTACGCGTACGACTTCGTTGCGTACATCGCGCCCGACGGGAGCGTCAGCAACCCGCATCACATTCCGCTTCGGGACGCTGCGATCCTCGACGTCGCGACGGGAGAGGCGCCCGCCTTCTTCCGCGACGCCCATGTCGTCGAGGTGTCTGCCGACGGGACGCTGACTCCCGTGACGCTACGCGAGCGCGTCCAGCCCGAGACGCCCCGTGGTGCTGTGATCGTCGCGCGGAACATCGACTACATCGGCCATGACCTCCATCGGCTCTGGGTGATCCTCCTGATCGGCGGCCTCGTCGGCGTCGCCGCAGCGGCTGCCATCGCGCGGCTGGTCTCGAGGGCGACCCTCGCTCCTGTGCGGCGGCTCACGACGGCGGCCGAGCGGATCGCCGTGACAGGCGAGCCGAGCGAGCGCGTCCCCGAAGGCGGAAAAGGCGAGCTCGGTCGTCTCGCCGCGTCGTTCAACACGATGCTCGGCTCCCTCGAGGACTCGCTCGAGCGGCAGCGGCGGTTCGTCGCCGATGCGTCGCACGAGCTGCGGACGCCGCTCACGAGCCTCCAGACGAACATCGACGTCCTACGCTGGGACATCGAGCTTGGGCCGAAGCAGCGGCGGGAGCTCCTCGACGACCTCTACCGCGAGTCGCGCGAGATGCGCTCGCTC
Organism: Gaiellaceae bacterium; assembly: GCA_033857715.1. Classification (GTDB taxonomy): domain Bacteria; phylum Actinomycetota; class Thermoleophilia; order Gaiellales; family Gaiellaceae; genus Palsa-739. The sequence goes on from JAWVDC010000110.1 coordinate 18,742, forward strand.
ATCGCCAGCCTCCTCGAGCTCGCTCGCAGCAGCGTCGAGCCCGAGCGCAATCCCTTCCAGTTCGACGAGCTCATCGAAGACACGCTCGAACGCGCCCGCTCCCGCTTCCCCTCCGTCACGTGGGAGACGCCCGTCCTCGAGGAGACCATCGTCAACGGCGACCCCGTCCGGATGGAGCGCGCCGTCTGGAACCTCCTCGAGAACGCCGGCAAGTGGAGCGGCGAGGGCGGCAGGGTGGAGGTGTCGCTCGCCCGAGGCGAGCTCGCGGTCCGCGATCACGGGCCGGGGATCCAGGCGAAGGACTGGCCGTTCCTGTTCGAGCGCTTCTACCGTTCCGCCGCGGCGCGATCGATGCCGGGCGCCGGGCTCGGGCTGGCGATCGTGCGCGAGGTGGCCGAGGCGCACGGCGGCAAGGTCGCCGTGGAGAATGCGGAGGGTGGAGGAGCGCGGTTCCGCCTCAGCCTCAACGGCGCGGCGCGGCCGGGCTCGCTCGCGAACTCTTAGGCGCTTTTCATACGGGGGTGGTTCCATAGGCAATGCATCGAACCCCTCCCGGCTCGCGCCGCCTTGCGAGCCGCGGCCAGCCCGGTCCGGCGCCTTCCCGGATCCCCTGCGGAGAAGGCGCCGGACCGCGTTGCTGGCTCGTAAGCGGGTTCGCAACTCCCGGGCGATCGGCTCCGCGAGCAGTTCGCGAGCGATCGGCCGCGGAGGGAGTCGCCGGCTCCACGACCGACCGCTTGCGACCCCTCAGGCCGGCGTCGGGTGCCTCCGGTGCTGGACGGTCACCTCGTGCTCGTGCCAGAGGCCGTAGCCGGCAAGCAGGAAGAGCAGCGCGCCGGGGATGACGAAGAACCACGTGAAGAGGTTGAAGTTCGGCAGGCTGTCGACTGAGGCGTAGTCGTTGACGTTCGCCTGCATTGTGTTGACCAGCGGCCCGTAATGGGCGAGCCCCGCCGGAACCTTCGCGAAGATCGGCATCGCGGGACCGAGCATCGGCATGAGCGGCTTTAGCTGTTCCTGCATCTTCGGGTCCTGCGACGCCTGGCCGAACTGGGTCGCGACTTGGCCGAGCGGGACGAAGACGTTGTTGTAGTACCCCGCCGTCGCCTCGACGTGAGCTGGGGTCATCAGCGGGCGGAAGTCGTTGAGCATTCGCTGGCCCGCCGCGGTCTTGCTCGACAGGCTCAGTGCCAACGGGGCGATCACGAGGGCCAGTCCGATCACGAGCACCGGCCATAGCACCTTGCGTTCCATGTCTCCTCCTTCGGTTTGCACGCCAAGCGTCGCCGGTCGCGGGCGACGCAGCGTCGGGGCGTCAACCGATCCCGCACGTGGGCAACTACGTAAGCGAGTAGTTGTCCGCACGGCCGCCGCCTTCGACTGCCGATGCGCGCTTGGCGCCCGCGCGCGACGCTTCTCTCATGACCAAGAAGCTTGTAATCCTCGGAGGCGGCACCGCGGGGACGCTCCTTGCCAACCAGATGCGGCGCCGCATCGACGAGGCGGACCTCCGGATCGACGTCGTCGACCGCGACGACGTGCACGTGTACCAGCCGGGTCTCCTCTTCGTCCCTTTCGGGCTCGCGAAGCCCGAGCACCTCGTCCGCCCCCGCGGCGACCAGCTTCGGCGGGGCATCGCGTACCACCGCGCTGAGATCGAGCACGTCGCCCTCGCCGAGCAGCGTGTCCACCTCACGGGCGGGGCGACGCTGCCCTACGACGCGCTCGTCGTGGCAACGGGTGCCCGCCTCCTGCCCGAGGAGACGGACGGAATGCTCGGCGCCGCGTGGCAGAGGTCGGTCTTCACGTTCTACGACCTGCCAGGGGCCATCTCGTTGCGCGACGCGCTTGCGCAGTTCGCGGGCGGCCGGCTCGTCGTCGACATCGTCGACATGCCGATCAAGTGCCCCGTCGCGCCGATCGAGTTCACCTTCCTCGCCGATTGGTACCTCCGCCGGCGCGGGATCCGCGACAGGACGACACTCACTCTCGCCACGCCGCTCGACGCGTGCTTCACGAAGCCCGTCGCGTCGAGGCACCTGACGCATCTGCTCGAGGAGAAGGGCATCGAGCTCGAGACGGAGTTTGCCGCGGGCGAGGTGGACGGCGACGGCGGACGGCTCGTTTCCTATGACGGCCGCGAGATCCCGTTCGACCTGCTTGTGACGATCCCACTCCATGGCGGTCAGGCGTATGTCGACCGCTCGGTGGGGCTCGGCGACTCGCTCGGGTTCATCCCGACGGATCCCGCGACGCTGCAGACGAAGGCGGCGGAAGACGTCTTCGCTATCGGCGACGCGACCGACCTCCGTGCTTCGAAGGCCGGCTCGGTCGCGCACTTCGAGGGCGAGATCCTCGCGGAGAACATCGCGTCGTTCCTTCGCGACGAGCCGCTCACGGCGCGATTCGACGGCCATGCGAACTGCTTCGTCGAGACGGGCAACCGCAAGGCCCTCCTGATCGACTTCAACGACGAGATCGAGCCCGTGCCGGGCCGCTTCGGCCCGCTGCCCCTCCTCAAGGAGTCGCGGCTGAGCCACCTCGCGAAGCTCGCGTTCAAGCCGGTGTATTGGCACGTGCTGCTGCCGGGACATCGGATCCCGCTTATCGGCCCGACGATGCCGCTCCGGGGCAAGCGCCTCGAGGATGCGGCCTGAAGGAGGAGAGATGACCGCAACGCTCATTGCTGACAAGACCGTCGATGTCGACGCCGAGGGATTCCTCACGGATCCATCCGCGTGGAACGACCGGCTCGCGGAGGAACTCGCCCGCGGCGCTGGCATTCCCGAGCTGACCGACCGGCACTGGCGCGTGATCCGGTTCATGCGCGACAGGTACCTTGCGACCGGAACGGCCCCGAGCATCCGCTCGCTCGGCAAGGAGTCGGGCGTCCCCGTCAAGGAGCTCTACGAGCTCTTTCCCAAGGGGCCCGCGAAGCTCGCCGCCAAGATCGGCGGCATCCCGAAGCCGAAAGGGTGCATCTGACATGACCGAGCTACTGGGAGAACCACGGCTCTCCGAGTTCCACGAGGAACCGAAGACGATCGAGAAGGTCGCGATCGTCTGCTCGAAGGGTTCACTCGAAGGGATCTATCCCGCGCTCATCCTCGCGAACGGCGCGCGGATGGAGGGCATCGGCGTCGATGTCTTCTTCACCTTCTTCGGCCTCGACGCGATTCGTAAGGGCAGGCAGGCGCACATCAAGGTCGCGACGGTCGGCAACCCCGGCATGCACATGCCAACGCTGCTCGGGGCGCTGCCCGGCATGTCCGCGATGGCCACGTGGATGATGGGGCGGCAGATGGAGAAGCTCGATATCCCGCCGATCCCGGAGTTCATCGAGCTCGTCGGCGACTCGGGCGCGCACCTCTGGGCGTGCAAGGCGAGCGTCGACATGTTCAAGCTCACCGAGGCCGACTTCGTACCGCAGGTGAACGGGATCCTGACCGTCGGCGAGTTCTACGGACTCGCAGCCGGCGGGGAGATCATCTTCACCTGACGGCGCGGGGGCGCAACTCGACGAGGCGAGATCTAGCCGAACCGAACGGCAGCGCGGGCGCGGCGGCGTTCCGCCTCGACTTCGCGGTCCTTCGGCGGCGCCGTCGTGACGAGGTCATCGAGGAGGTGCTGCGTGATGTGCGCGATGTCATGGACGGCGCGGTTGAACGCTTCCTCGTTCGCCTGCGACGGCTTCGTCATGCCGCTCACCTTGCGGACGTACTGGAGCGCGGCGGCCTCGATCTCCTCCGAGCTCGTCGGCGGGTCGAAGTTGTAGAGAACTTTGATGTTCCGGCACATGCGGGCACCGTAGCCGAGGTAGGTCTAGAGGAGGCTCAACTCCTGTGGGTACTCCGGCAGGACGTCGCGGTCGCCTCCGTCTGCGCGGTCGCCCGGGCGGAGCGGGACGACGACGCGAATCGCTCCGCCGCGCACGTACGCGACGCGGTCCGGGCCGGCGTCGATCGGCTCGTAGCTTCCGGTGAAGACGTCGGGACGCTCGGCTCGCAGCGCCAGCACGCGCTTGATCAGGTGCGCCTTCATCGTGCGGCGAGACGGCGCATCTTCCCGTATCGCCGCCGCGTGGGCGCTCCAGTTGACGGGGCGCCGGTTGTCGGGATCGACGAGGTTGAGCGACCAGAGCGCATCTCCCTGGTACAGGTCGGGGACGCCGGGGCTCGTGAGTCGCAGGAGCAGCGCGCCGAGCGACGCATGCTCGCCCGCGTGCATGACGCGCGCGACGAACGGCTCGAAGTCGGCGAGGAACTCGCGGTTGGAGTAGAGGCTCCGGACGAACTCGCGGACGCGCCGCTCGTGCGTCTCGTTCGGCTCGATCCAGTTCGTCGTGCGCTTCGCCTCGCGCAGCGCCTTCTCGAGGTAGAGCTCGACGCGGCCCGGCACGATCGGCCACGCGCCGATGAGCGTCTGCCAGAGGAGGTACTCCTCGTTCGGGTCGTCCATCCCGCCGGTCAGCTCGCGCCAGCGGCGGACATGCTGCGCCCACTCCTCGTGCATCCCGGGGAGGGCGGCGAGGCGCGCGCGCACGTCGCCGGCGCGCTTCGTGTCGTGCGTCTGCGAGGCGAGAAGCGTGCGCGGGTGCTCCTCGAGCCGCTCGACCGCAGCGCGGTGGAACTCGTCCGGCGAGAGCGAAAAGCGGCCGGGGTTGCCCCCGACCTCGTTCAGCGCGGTGAGGCGGAAGTAGCGGTAGAACGCGGTGTCCTCGACTCCCTTCGCCATGACCGGGCCGGTCGTCTGTTGCAAGCGTGTGACGAACTCCGCCTCCTGCGTCGCGACACCCTCGGGCGGCTCGCAGTACGTGCGGTACACGTGCATCTCCGCCGCCGCTTCCTCGAGCCCGGTGAGCGGGACGAGCGCGCGGAGCCGGTCGAACTCCTGCTGGAAGATCGTGCGCGCGACCTCGAGCTTCGCCTCGTGCGCGACCTCGGCGAACGTGCGCCGCTCACCGGTGAGCTCGGCATACAGCTCGGTCATCGGCTCCTCGCCGGCGGGGTCGACGAAGAGAGACGTGGCGTCGTTCGCGAACTCGTAGCCGGTCGTCCCCTCGACGGGCCAGTCGTCGCGCAGCCGCTCGCCGGGTTCGAGGATCTTCTCCACCCAGACGTGCCGGACGCCGCGATCGGCGAGACGCTGGAGGTACTCGCGCGGGTTCGCGAGGCCGTCGGGATGGTCGACACGCAGGCCGTCGACGAAGCCGTCCGCGACGAGCGAGAGCACCTTCGCGTGCGTCTCCTCGAACACGTCGGGATCCTCGACGCGCACTCCGGCGAGCTCGCCTACGTCGAAGAAGCGCCGGTACCAGCCGGTCTCCGGGTCCCAGTCGAAGAAGCGCGCGCGAAGCTCGGGGTCGCGCCAGTAGGGGTTCTCCTCCTCCGAGGTCGCCATGTGGTTCGGGACGACGTCGACGATCGTGCCGAGACCGGCTTCGCGCGCTTCCTGGCAGAGCCGAAAGAGCTCCTCCTCGCCGCCGAGCTCGGGCGAGATGCGGGTCGGGTCGACGACGTCGTACCCGTGCTCGGATCCGCTGCGTGCCTGCATGACGGGCGAGAGATAGAGATGCGAGACGCCGAGCTCGCGGACGTACGGGAGGACGACCTCGCGCACAGCCTGGAAGCCGAGCGCGCGGTGCAGCTGGATGCGGAACGTGCAGCGAAAGTCGGGCATTCCTCCTGTCCTATCCGGACACGTCAGGTGTCAGACACGAGACGTGTCCGCCGGGGACACGTCTTGTTGTCAGACAACTGGACGTGTCCCGCTTGGCCCAACCCCGCGGAACGAAGCCGGTTGGCGAATGAGCGCTTGTCCGCGGCGGCCAGGTCTTGATGTCAGACAACTGGACGTGGCCCGTCTGGACTGAAGCCGCGTCGCCGCCTGTCTTGCGCGGCCATGTCTGGTGTCACACACGAGACGTGGCCCTTTCAGACGCGGCGCAGGAGGACGAGCGAGTGCTCCTGCACCGCGATCGTCGCGCGGGCCGCGAACGAGTCGCCATCGACCGAGCCCGTCGCCAGCTCGACGGCCCAGCGATTCCCGAGGCGTCGCGCAGGCAGCGTGAACTCGACCGGCTCGAAGTGCGCGTTGAACAAGAGGAGGAACGAGTCGTCGGCGATCTCCTCCCCGTGCTCGGTGCGGGCGCGGATCTCCTGGCCGTTGAGGAACACGCCGAGCGTCTTCGTCTCCGCGCTCGTCCAGTCGCGTTGCGTCATGCGCTTGCCGTCGGGCCGGAACCACCACACGTCCGGCAGACCCGACTTGCTCGCCGCGCCGCTGAGGAACGACTGCCGCCGGAAGACCGGGTGCTCGCGGCGGAACGCGATGAGGCGGCGCGTGAACTCCAACAGCTCGTCGTCGGCGCTCGACCAGTCGAACCACGAGATCTCGTTGTCCTGGCACCAGGCGTTGTTGTTGCCCCCCTGCGAGCGGCCGAGCTCGTCGCCACCGAGGAGCATCGGCACGCCCTGGGACAAGACCAGCGTCGTGAGGAAGTTCCGCTGCTGCCGCGCACGCACCGCGAGCACGCCCGGGTCATCGGTCTCGCCCTCCGCGCCCATGTTCCACGAGCGGTTGTCCTCGGTGCCGTCGTTGTTGTCCTCGAGGTTCGCCTCGTTGTGCTTGTCGTTGTACGAGACGAGGTCGCGGAGCGTGAAGCCGTCGTGCGCAGTGATGAAGTTGATGGACGCGAACGGGTCGCGGCCGTTCTCCTGGTAGAGGTCGGCGGAGCCGGTGAAGCGCTGCGCGAACTCGCCGACGTTCGCCTCCCCGCGCCAGAAGTCGCGCATCGAGTCGCGGTACTTCCCGTTCCACTCCGCCCACAGCACGGGGAAGTTGCCGACCTGGTAGCCGCCCGGGCCGACGTCCCACGGCTCGGCGATGAGCTTCACCTGGGAGAGGACCGGGTCCTGGTGGATGATGTCGAAGAAGGCCGAGAGGCGGTCGACGTCGTGGAACTCGCGGGCGAGCGCCGACGCGAGGTCGAAGCGGAACCCGTCCACGTGGCAGTCGAGGACGAAGTACCGCAGCGAGTCCATGATCAGCCGCAGCACCGACGGGTTGACGGGGTTGAGCGAGTTGCCCGTCCCCGTGAAGTCCATGTAGAACCGCGGGTCGTCGGGCATGAGCCGGTAGTAGTTCGCGTTGTCGACGCCCTTGAACGAGAGCATCGGGCCGAGGTGGTTGCCCTCCGCCGTGTGGTTGTAGACGACGTCGAGGATCACCTCGATTCCGGCCTTGTGCAGGGCTTTCACCATCCCTTTGAACTCCCGCACCTGCTCGCCGCGCGTGCCCGTCGCGGAATACCCGGCGTGCGGCGTGAGGTAGCCGATCGACGAGTAGCCCCAGTAATTCGTCAGGCCGCGGTCGTGGAGGAAGCCCTCGTCGATGATGTGATGGATCGGCAGGAGCTCGACCGCGGTGACGCCGAGCGCGTTGAAGTATTCGAGCGCGGGCTCCGAGGCCAGGCCGGCGTACGTGCCGCGCAGGTCCTCCCGCACTTCGTCCCAGACCTTCGTGAAGCCCTTGACGTGCACCTCGTAGATGACGGTGTCGTGCCACGGGTGGTCCGGCGCTGCGTCGTCCTCCCAATCGAAGCTCGGGTCGATGACGATCGACTTCGGGATGGCGTCCGCGTCGTCGTCGTCGTCGAAATCGAGGTCGTCGTCCTCGTCGCCGGTGGGGACGTACGGGAGCACGTTGGCCGCGTCCCAGAGGACTGGGCCTTCGATCGACTTCGCATACGGGTCAATGAGAAGCTTGTTCGGGTTGAAGCGGTGCCCGCTCGCCGGGTCGTACGGGCCATGGACGCGGTAGCCGTAGCGCTGCCCCGGGCCGACGCCGGGCAGGTAGCAGTGCCAGTTGTGCGAGGTGTAGTCGCGGAGCTCGACGCGCGTCTCCTCGCCGTTCTCGTCGAAGAGGCAGAGCTCGATGCGTTCGGCGTTCTCGGTGTAGATCGCGAAGTTCGTGCCGTACCCGTCCCAGGTCGGGCCGAGCGGGAACGGCTTGCCGGGCCAGACGTCCATCACCGGGAGAATTCCACGCGTCGGTTGCCGAAGTCGGCGACAAGCGTTGCGTTGCCGCGCCGGAGCCGCAGGAGCTTGCGCTCGTCGTCTGCCTCGAGCACCTCGAGCTCGCGCGGCAGCTCGCGGCGCAGGGCGAGGAGCTCGCGGTAGAGCGGGTCGGGCTCGCGCGGGTGGAGCTTCGAGCGGAGGAACGTCTCCACCGACTGCGGGTCGGGCACGTCCTCGCCGCTGAAGCTCGTGAACGCCTCGAACTCCTTCTTCCGCCCCTCGCGCGTCGCCTCGGCGATCTCCGGATCGATGTGGTCCGTGAAGAACTGGAACGGCGCAGTCTCGAACCACTCCTCGCCCATGAAGAGGAGCGGCGTGCACGCGGAGAAGAGCGTGACGGCCGCGGCGACGCGCATGGCGTCCTCGGGCAGCCGGTCGCCGAGCGCGCGGTTGCCGACCTGGTCGTGGTTCTGCGCGCAGATGACGAGGCGGCGCGGGTCGTGGCCGGCGCCGCGGAGGTCCTCCGCGAGCTTGGTCACCGAGCCGAAGTCCTCGTAGTAGCCGTCCTGCTCGCAGGTGAGGAGGACGTGGAGCTCGTGATGCGAGGCGTCGGACCACTGCGCGTCGTGACCCCACTCCTCGATCGGGCGCCAGTCGCCGATCTCCATCTCCGAGATGACGAGCGTGCGCGAGTCGACCGCGCGGACGCGCGCGGCGAGCTCGGCGCAAATGTGCGGCGCGGCGTCGTCGAAGATCGCGTGGACCGCGTCGAGCCGGAGGCCGTCGACGTGGAACTCGCGCACCCACATCTCGGCGTTCTGAATCGCCCACTCGCGCACGCCGCGCTGCGCGTAGTCGATCGCGTCGCCCCAGAACGTCTCGTGGCGGTCGGTGAAGTACGGCCCGAACGCGCTGAGGGCCTCGTTCCCGGGGCCGACGTGGTTGTAGACGACGTCGAGGATCACGCCGAGCCCGGCCGCGTGCGCGGCGTCGACGAGGCGTGCGAGCTCCTTTGGTCCGCCGTACGCTTCGTGCGCGGCGAAGGTGTAGAGCCCGTCGTAGCCCCAGCCGCGCTCGCCGGGGAACGTCGCGACGGGCATGAGCTCGATCGCGGTGACGCCCAGCTCGCGGAGCGCGGCGAGTCGCGGCACGACGCCCGCGAACGTGCCCTCGTCGCTGAATGTTCCGACGTGGAGCTCGTAGATCACGAACTCGTCGAGCGTCAGCCCTTGCCAGCCCTCGTCACTCCAGGCGAACCCGCCGGTGCCGAGGACACGAGACGGCCCGCGCACACCGTCGGGCTGCCATCGCGAGCACGGGTCCGGCCACTCCTTGTCGTCCGCGACGAGGACGTAGTTCTCGCCCGAGAAGCTCCCGCGCCAGTACTCGCCGTCGCGCTCGAGCGGCGTCGTCTCACCGCCCGAACGGACCGCGAGAGACCCCACGCTGGGCGCCCACACGCACACGTCGGCGGCACCGCCCCCGTTGGGGACGGCGCCGAGGTTCACCTCACCCGGCACAAGGCTGAAGTTCCCCGGCGGAGATTGGCCAAACGGCAGCGTCTGTGGGACGATCACACGATGCGCAAGGTCATTGCCGGAGCGGTCCTCCTCGTTGTTCTCGCCGCTGCGGGGTGTGGAGGCGGCCCTTTGCCCAGCGGCACGGTCGGGAACGGGCCGACCGCTCCCTCCGGCCCGACCGGCGGCTCGAATGACGGAAGCGGCGACGGGCTGAAGATCACGATCGCGAGCGGGACGCCGACGGTCGGGGACTCGGGTAGCGCAAGCGCGCTCCAAGGCGCCGTCGACGTGGAGCACCTCCTCAAGGGCATCCCGCAGACGGGTCTCGTCCTTGGCAGCCCCGACGCCCCGGTCACGCTGATCGAGTACGTCGACCTCCAGTGCCCTATCTGCCAGGAGTTCGAGGCGACCGAGTTCGCGCCGCTCGTGAGGAGGTACGTCCGTTCAGGGGAGCTCAAGATCAAGATGCAGCCCTGGTCGATCCTCGACTACTCAGGCGGGCACGACTCCACCCGCGGCCAGAAGGCGACGATTGCGGCGGCCGCCCAGGACAAGGCCTTCAACTTCGCCGAGGTGCTGTACGACAACCAGGGCATGGAGGGCACGGGGTGGATGAACGACCGGATGATCTCGAACATCGCGGCGAGCGTTGCCGGCCTTCGGCCGTATCGGCTTGCGACGGACGCTAATGGCGCGGCCACGCAGAACGTCATCTCGTCGATCGATGACTGGGCGAACACCCATCCACAGATGACGGGCACTCCGACGCTCTATCTCGCTCAGGGCAGCGGGGCTCCGAAGTACTACATGACGGGTGTGCCGGCCCTCGCGAAGCTCGAAGCCGCGATAGACGTCCTGCTCAGGTAATGCCGGCCTCGCTCGAATCTGTCAGCGAGCTTCGCCGCGACCAGCTACGCGCATTGAGGACCACGACGTGGTGGTGGGTCGGGATGGTGCTCCTGCCCATCGTTGCCGGCGTAGCCGCGACCGTGGTGGTCTCGAATCGCAGTCCCGGTGCGGTCTTCGTGGTGGCCGTGGTGGCCGTGGTGGCCACGGCACTCGTTTGGTTGATCGGGACGTACATGCTGGCCGACAGCCGCGCCAAGTCGGCTTTCCTCGTCGCCTGGGCGCGCTCTCGTGGATGGAACGTCGGTGTCGGCATGTGGCGAGAGTCGGCCACGCCGCTGCTGCGTGAGGGCGACCGGCGGCACTCCGAGGACCACGTGTCCGGGCCGCTGCCGAGCGCCGGCGAGGCGACGCTCTGCCACTACACCTACGAGGTGAGACACACGACAACGGACTCGAAGGGCCACACCCGGACGACCTGGGAAGAGCACCCCTTCACCGTCATCGAGACCGGCGTCCTCGCCACGGGCGTCCCTCGCCTCACGCTGCACCCGCGCAGCTTTGGCGACAACCGCCTGTTCGACCGGATCGACTCGAAGCTGACCTCGGACCGGGTGGTGGACCTGGAGTCCTCCGAGTTCGACCACGAGTTCAAGCTGGAGGTGGCGGATTCGGCCTCGGACATGGCAGTCCGGTTGGTGTTCGAGCCCGCGTTCATCGTCTGGTGTCTCGACCAGGGCGACGGGATGCTGTTCGAGATCGAGGAGCAGACACTCGTGGTCGCGATCCGCGGCCACAGCTACGACGCGGCGGAGCTGGACGGGCTCGTGGGCAAGGCGGGCACGATCGCCGCACGGGTGGCCGACGCCGGTGCGACAATCCCGAAGGAGGCCTGAGTGAGTCCCACCGTGATCATCCTGATCGTCGTCCTGGCCGTGGTCGCCCTGGCGGTCCTGTACGGGGTCATCGCCTACAACGGGATGATCCGCGCGCGGAACATGGTCGACGAGGCCTGGAGCGGGATCGATGTCCAGCTCAAGCGCCGCCACGATCTGATCCCCAATCTCGTCGAGTCGGTCAAGGGCTACGCCGCGCACGAGCGGGATGTGCTCCAGGCCGTGACCGATGCGCGCGTCAACGCGATGGCCGCAGCCGGGCCCGCCGCGTCCGGCGCCGCCGAAGGTGCCCTCGGTCAGGCCCTCGGACGCCTGCTCGCCGTCGCCGAGGCATATCCGCAGCTGCGCGCGACCGAGAACTTCCAGAAACTCCAGACCGAGCTGGCGAACACCGAGGACCAGATCGCGGCCTCGCGGCGCATTTACAACGGCAACGTCCAGTCGTACAACACGAGGATCCAGGTCTTCCCCAACTCCGTGATCGCGGGCATGGGCGGGTTCGCGCCGCGTGAGTTCTTCGAGATCGACGACGCCGCCGACCGCGAGCCGGTCTCGGTGGACTTCTCCTCGCCGACGCCGGAGGCCGGCGACACGCCGGTGCCGCCCAACGCTCCTACCGGGGACACCCCGGCCGTCTGACGGCGGATCGCCCCGGGCGACGGCGCTGTGGGTGGGGCCCAGCGCTCGGGAGTGTCAACCGAAGCTAGTCGCGCGTGAGGCGAAGGACGACGTACAGCGCGATGGCCAAGCCCGCTCCGAAATAGACCAGTCGCTGGAAGAACTGGCTGCCTTGACTGACCCGTGTCCCCGGAAACCAGCCGGAGACATACCACGCGACGGCAGGCACAATCACCGCGACGACCGCAATCCCGAGCAACACGCTGCGGACCACGGGCTAACGGTAACTCTATGCCGGGCGAGCGTCCCTATCGGCCGACCGCGTAGCCCTGGTCGCCCCGCGGGTTTGCGCCGGCTTTGAGGACGCCGTCGGGCTCCCGCGCGACCGAGCTGACTCGACCTAGGCTCCACGGGCCTGAGACTTCGACTTCGTGGCCCCGCTCGCGTAGGCCGGCGATCGTCTCCTCGCCGACGCGATCCTCGACCGCGACGTGGCGCGGGATCGTCTCGCGCGGATAGAAGCTCGACGGGAACGCCTCCGTGTGGTGGTTCGGCGCGTCGATCGCCTCCTGCAGATTCAGGCCGAAGTGGACGTGACCGAGGAAGACGTGGAGCGTCCACTGATCCTGCTGGTCGCCGCCCGGCGTGCCCGTCGCGAGGTACGGCTCGCCGCCGCGCGCGGCCATCGTCGGCGACAGCGTCGTGCGCGGCCGCTTCCCCGGCTCGAGCGAGTTCGGCAGGCCGTCCTCGAGCCAGAACATCTGCGCGCGCGTGCCGAGGCAGAAGCCGAGCGACGGGATGACCGGCGCCCCCCAGAGCCAGCCGCCGCTCGGTGTCGCAGCGACCATGTTCCCCCAGCGGTCGACGACGTCGAGGTGGACGGTGTCGCCTCGGGTCGGCTCGCCCACCCCCGGCGCGAGTGGCGCGTCGCCGACAGGAGTCGCGAGGCGCGGGTTCTCGCCGCCGGGGCGCAGCTCTCCCGATGCCTCTGGCGTCAGCAGGTCGCGCCGCTCCTCCGCGTACTCGCGCGAGAGGAGCATGTCGAGCGGGACGTGGGTGAAGTCCGGATCGCCGTACCACGCCTCGCGATCGGCGAATGCGAGCTTGGCGCACTCCGTGATCGTGTGGATGTACTCCGCCGAGTTCTGGCCCATCCCCGCGAGGTCGAAGCCCTCGAGCAGGCGCAGCTGCTGGAGGAAGACCGGCGCCTGGCTCCACGGCCCGGCCTTGAACACCTCGTAGCCGTGGTACGTGACCGAGAGCGGTTCCTCCCAGCGTGGCTCCCACTTCGCCAGGTCGTCGGCGGAGAGCAGCCCTGCGTGTCGCTTGCCGGAGCTGTCGCGCCACTCCTGTTCCTGGAACGCGATGAACTCCTCGGCGACCCAGCCGCGGTACCAATCCTCGACCGGATCCGCCGACGCCGCGAGCCGCCGGTACGTCTCGGCGAGCCACGGGTTCGTCGCCATCGTCCCCGGCTCGGGGATGGGCAGGTAAAGCTCGGCGGACGGCATCCAGTCCTCGCGGAAGAGCTCCTCGACATTGCGGATCGCGCCGGCGATCTGCGGCAGGACGGGATAGCCCGTCTCCGCGTAGTGGATCGCGTACTTCACGACCTCGCTGAAGGGCATCGTCCCGTGCTCGCGGAGCAGCGCGAGCCAGCCGCCGAACGCGCCCGGGACGACGGCCGCGAGCGGGCCGGTGCCGGGGATGAGCGACAAGCCGAGCTGGTCGCGGTAGCGCTCGATCGTGGCAGCGGCGGGAGCAGGCCCCTGCGCGCACAGCACGAGCGGCCGGTCGCGGCCCGCGGGCCAGATGAGTGCAGGCAGGTCTCCTCCGGGCCCGTTCAGGTGCGGCTCGACGACCTGCAACGTCAGCCCCGCCGCTACCGCAGCGTCGAACGCGTTGCCGCCCTGCTCGAGCACGGCCATCCCCGCCGCCGACGCGAGCCAGTGCGTCGAGGCGACCATGCCGAAGGAGCCGCGCAGCTCGGGCCGTGTCGTCATCGCCCGGACGCTAGCGTCCCGAGCGGTGGCGCGCCTCCTCGACCCGAAGCTCCTCGTCATCGGCCTCGGCGGCGGGCTCCTCTCGGGGCTCCTCGGCGTCGGCGGCGGCGTCATCATGGTGCCGCTTCTCGTCCTCTGGGCCGCCTACGGCCAGCGCGACGCGCACGCGATGTCGCTTGGCGCGATCATCCCGATCAGCATCGCGGGGATCGCGACGTACGGCGTCGCCGGCGAGGTGCACTGGTGGGACGCGCTTGGCCTCGCGGCCGGATCGATCCTCGGAGCGCGGCTCGGCGCGGGGATGCTCGCGCGGATCGACGAGCGGCTGCTCAAGATCATCTTCGGCCTCTTTCTCGTCGGGATCGCCATCCTCGTCGGACTCCGCGCGTGAACGGGCCGACTCTCTACGCCGCGCTTATCGCCTTCGGCGTTGTCGCCGGGATCGCGTCGGGGCTGCTCGGCGTCGGCGGCGGGACGCTCATGGTCCCGTTCCTCACGCTCGCGGTCGGCCTCACCCAGCACGGCGCGGAGGCGACGTCGTTGCTCGTCATCCTCCCAACCGCGATCGTCGGCAGCCTCACCCTGCGCCGGAAGGGAGTCGGAGACCTCGGGCTTGCGCTGCGTCTCGGCCTTGTCGGCGCGATCGGCGCGTTCGCGGGAGCGAAGCTCGCGCTCGCGCTACCCGGTTCCACGCTCAAGCTGATCTTCGCCGTCTTCGTCGGGCTCGTCGGCTTGAAGCTCGCGTACGACGGCTGGCGCGCTACTCCGGAATAAGCCAGACCGCGCCGAGCGGCGGCAGCGTCACGAGCGCGGAGAACGGCTGGTCGTGCCACGGCATCGGCTCTGCCTCGACCGCGCCCATGTTCCCGACGCCGCTGCCGCCGTAGAACGCGGAGTCGGTGTTGAGCGCCTCCCGCCAGCGGCACCCCGCCGGAACGCCGACCCGGTAGTCGTACCGCGGCGTCGGCGAGAGGTTCAAGACGCACACGAGCGGCGGCGTGTCTCCCTCACCGTTCCGCGCGAACGCGAGCACGTTGTTGGCGGCGTCGTTCGCCTCGAGCCACGTGAAGCCCTCCGGCTCGAAGTCCCGCTGCCACAGCGACGGCGTCTCGCGATAGACGCGGTTGAGGTCGCGGACGAGCGAGCGGACGCCGTCGTGCTCGGCGTGCTCGAGGAGGTCCCAGTGGAGCGACGCGTTCTCGTTCCACTCGAGCCACTCGCCGAGCTCGCCGCCCATGAACAGGAGCTTTTTTCCGGGATGCGCCCACATGTAGGCGTACATCGCGCGGAGGTTCGCGAACTTCTGCCAGCGGTCGCCCGGCATCTTGTCGAGCAGCGACCGCTTCCCGTGCACGACCTCGTCGTGCGAGAGCGGCAACACGAAGTTCTCGCTGAACGCGTACATGAGCGAGAACGTCAGCGTGTGGTGGTGAAATCGCCTGTAAATCGGGTCTTTTTGGAAGTACGAGAGCGTGTCGTGCATCCAGCCCATGTTCCACTTGAAGCCGAAGCCGAGGCCGCCGGTGTACGTCGGCGCCGAGACGCCCGGCCACGCGGTTGACTCCTCCGCGGCGGAGATGACCCCCGGCTCGCGAGCGTGCAGCACTTCGTTCATCTCCTTCAGGAATGAGACGGAGTCGAGATCCTCGCGGCCGCCGTGCTCGTTCGGCACCCACTGGCCGGCCTTGCGCGAGTAGTCGAGGTAGAGCATCGAGGCGACGGCGTCGACACGCAGCCCGTCGACGTGGTGCTCCTTCAACCAGTACAGCCCGTTCGCAAGCAGGAAGTTCTTTACCTCGTCGCGTGACAGGTTGAAG
>JAWVDC010000111.1:0-17624 GCA_033857715.1 Gaiellaceae bacterium
GTGTCCGGTGTCTGACACCGCACACGTCCGCGCGGGACTACTTGAGCACGAACGGCGCGACGAGGGAGCTCGTCCCGATCGTGCTCGTTGCGTCGACGCGCATCACGTACTTGCCGGCTGTCGTCCCCTTCCACGGGACGCGGTGCGGGCCTGGGGCGAGGTGCGGAAGGTGGAACGTCGCGACCGCGTATCCGTTGGGACGCAGCACGCGGACGACGACGTCGGCCTGGCGTGAGAGGACGAAGCGCGCAGTCTCGCCACCGCTGCTGTTCGAGAAAACGGTGAGCGAGCCGAGGGTCTTGTCGAGTGAGAACGTGCGCTCGGCCGTGGTCTCGATTGCTCGGTCATCGGTGGCCGTGACGGAAAAGGTCCACGCTGCCTCCGGCTGCGGGACGCTCGCGAGCGTCCCGTCCCAGACGAACGTGTGGACTCCGACCGCCTCGGGGCCGCCGGACTCGATGGGCACAATCGCGCCGTTCGGGCCATGCAGCGTCGCGGTCACGGTCGCCGGGCGCACGAGGCGGTACGTGAGCGTCTCGGTATCGCCGGCACCGTCGCCGTTGGGCGAGAGCACGGGCGCGACCGGCGATGCGTAGACGCCGGTGTACGAGAGGACGAGCGCGTCGGAGATGGACTGCTCGGTCCCCGACGCCGGCCGCGTGAGGAGTGAGCCGTTGAACGCCATCCCCGCCTGCGGGCCCGAGCCGAGCCCGACGGCGGTGACCGCGCCGAGCTTCACGAGCTCGAGGGCGAGGCTGTAGGTCGAGATGCCGACGCTGTAGGCGGGCGCCGCCGCCTCGACCGTGACGAGGAGGATGCGCCCGTCGGCGAGCTGCCCGACCGCGCCGCGCGCCATCCGGCTCTGGAGGAAGCCGGGGCGGAACGTCTCCCCGTTCACGAAGACGGCTTTCCCGTCCTTGACGAGCACGGGCCCACCGCCGATCGCGCTCGCGAGCCCGCTCCAGTCGGGCGTCAGCGTGAGATGGACGGTGACCTGCTGGCCGACCCCAGCCTCGGTCTGGAGCTTCGTCGCGTTGTCGGTGCCGCGCGCGACGAGGACGGCGCCGCCCGGCGGGATCGGCGTGCCTCCCACGGACGTCATCTGCGAGACGGTTCCGACGATGTCCTCCCCCACCGCGGTCGGAGGGAACGAGGAGAAGACGGCTTCCGCGACGGTGTCCGGCTCGAGCGGAGTCGAGTGACCGTACGCGCGCGTGAACAGCGTGAAGTGCCCGCGGCGAGAGTTGAGCGCGAGTTGCCGCTGGCCGGCGGTCGCCTGCCACGTCCCCGAGAAGGCCACCTGCGCCGCCTGGAGCGTCCCGTCGGTGCTGAATCCGGCGCTCGTGCGCCCCGTCTTCGGCTGGCTGTCGAGCAACCCGCGCCGCATGAGGATGCTGTTCGGCTCGCCGCCGGCGTCGAAGTAGTCGCCGTCGAGCCCGACCGTCGTCGCGTGGGGATAGAGGCCCTGCTCCATGCGCGTGAGCTTCGCGGTGTGGACGAGCGTGCCGTTCGAGAGGACGGGCGCGAGCGAGTAGACGGTGCCGTCGGGCTTGGGAGCCGTGACGATGTCGAGCACGACCGGCCCGGCCGCGGTCAGTTCGACCTCGCGGGTGTACGTCACGCCGGGCATGAGCTCGGTCGTCGTCGAGGAGACGACCGTGTCGGCGCGACGAGCGCTGTGCGCGGCCGACGCCGCCGTCGTCACGACGAGCGCCGCGAGCACGACGACGATGAACGGCTTCCGGCCCACCCCGCGCGGCAGGGTAGCGTCGTTCCGATGTACTCACCCCTCGCCGAGCACGACGACGGCTTCGACTTCAAGGTTCTCGTCCTCGAGGACGAATGGGTCGTGCGCTGGCCTCGACACCGGCTCGCGGTGGAGGAGATCGAGAAGGAAGCCGCGCTCCTCCCGGCGCTCGCGCCGCTGCTCCCGGTCGCAGTGCCGCAGTTCGAGTACGTCTCACGCGAGCCGTGGCTCGTCGTCTACCGGTTGATTCGCGGTGAGCCGCTGGTCGACGAGGACCCCGAAGGCCTGCGGACATTCCTCGAGGCCCTGCACGGCATCGACATCGACGCCGTCCCGGCGCCGCACCCGGACTGGCTCGAGGAGTACCGGGAGCAGGCGGAGGAGTTCCGCCGCCGCGTCCTCCCGTTGCTCCACGTGGACGAGCGGTCACGCGGCGAGGCGCTGCTCGCGGAGACGGAGACGCTCACCGGCTTCGAGCCGGCGCTCACCCACTCCGACCTTGGCCCTGGGCATCTCCGCGTCCGCGACGGCCGTCTTGCCGGCGTGATCGACTGGGGCGACGCGCGAATCGGCGACCCGGCGCTCGACTACTCGTGGCTGCTGAACGGCCCGTTCCCGGAGTGGGAGGTCGACCACGACCTACGCCGCCGCGCCGGGATCTACCACCGGCTCGCCCCGTGGTTCGAGGTGCACTACGGCGTCTTCACCGAGCAGCCGAAATGGGTCGAAAGCGGCCTCGCCGGAGTCAGGTCCCGACTGTGACAGCCGGTGGAATGAGCGATCCGGCTGATCCTCTCCCCGTTGCGCAGTTCGACGCGCAGAAGCTCGGTCGACGCTTTCCGACGCGGCGCCGTTGGATCGGCCTGACTCTGGTCCTCGGCGGCATCGCCCTCGTCTTCGGGGGATTCGCCGGGTTCAACATCTACGGCGATCGCGCCGACGCTCTGCAGGAAACGCGTCCACACCACGGCGACGGTCACCGCCACCGCCGGCACGATCCGGAGGCGTCCCCGATCTGACGTAGAGCGCGTCTCGCTGCACCGGGGTCTAGTTGACGAAGGCGCCCCGGCGTATGCTCACGCTATGTCTAGAGCCGCGCGTCGCATGACTGGCCTGGTCCTCGGTGTTCTTGCCGGCCTGCTGATCGCGATGTTCATCAGCGACCTCGCGATCCAGCACGGGAACAACGCTGTGCCTGGCTTCCTCGAGTTCGTGATTGTTTTCGTGGTCGCCGTGATCGGGATGAAGGCGGGTGGGTCGACCAAGGACGGCGAGGAGTGGCGCAGCAGGTGAGCCGGATGCCCGCGACGCACTAAGTAGGCAGTGTCCGACACCGCCAGAACGGCCCGTTGTGTCCAGGGCGGGGTGTGCCAACTTCGCACCAAATGAGATTTCGGCACGGAGGCGCGGGAGACCGCGCTCTCCCACGCCGGAGTTCCTTCATGCCCGTCGGAAGAGCGCAGCTCTTCCGACGGACTACCAGACCTTGACCGGCCGGTAGAGCGTGTCGCGCTGGACCGGGGTCTTGCCGATCGAGCGGATCAGGTGGACGAGCTCCTCGGCGCTCGTGCGGTGCGTCGTGCCGGCGGCTGAGACGACGTTCTCCTCGATCATCACGCTGCCGAGGTCGTCGGCGCCGAAGCCGAGCGCGACCTGGCCGATCTTCTTTCCCTGCGTCACCCACGACGAGCCGATGTGCGGGACATTGTCGAGGTACAGCCGCGAGACCGCCTGCGTCAGCAGATAGTCGAACGAGGTCGGGCGCGTCTCGGCCGCGACCAGCGCGACGAGGCGGTTGCCGTCGTCCTGGAACGTCCACGAGAAGAACGCGCGGAAGCCGCCGGTCTCGTCCTGCAGGTCGCGGATGCGGCGGAAGTGCTCGACCCGCTCCTCAATGGTCTCGACGTGGCCGTACATCATCGTCGCGGTCGTCGAGATGCCCAGGCGGTGCGCCTCGCGCATGACGCCGAGCCACTCCTTCGTCTTGAGCTTCTTCGGCGCGATGATCTTGCGCACGCGGTCGACGAGGATCTCCGCGCCGCCGCCGGGGATCGAGTCGAGGCCGGCGTCGCGCATCCGCGTCAGCGCCTCGGGCACGGTGAGCTTCGAGTGGCGCGCGGCGTGGACGATCTCCGAGGGCGACAGCGCGTGCAGGTGGATCGGGTAGCGGGCCTTGATCGAACTGAAGAGATCCTCGTAGTAGTCGACGCCGAGATCGGGATGGTGGCCGCCCTGCATGAGCAGGCCAGTGCCGCCCAGCTCGAGCGTCTCCTCGATCTTCTTGAAGATGACCGCCTTCGGCAGGAGGTAGCCCTCGCGCGTGTCGCCGGGCCGCCGGTAGAAGGCGCAGAAGTCGCAGTCGGTGACGCAGACGTTCGTGTAGTTGAGGTTGCGGTCGATGATGAACGTGACCTGGTCCGGGTCGTGGAGGCGATTCCGCATCTCGTTCGCGGCGCGGCCGACCGCGACGAGGTCGCGCGAGCGGAGAAGCTCGACGGCGTCTTCGTCGGTGAGCCTCTCGCCGCCGAGGACGCGGTCGAGGATCTCGGAGGTGCTTGTCCGCTCGGCGACGCTCATGCGACCGCCGCTCCTGTCGTCTGCACGAAGCGCAGCTCCGGCACCGTCTCGAGCAACCCGGCGTCGCGCGCGAGCTCGAGGAACGTGTACAGGCCGGCGCGCTCGCGCGGGCCGAAGCGGTAGCGGAGCTTCTCGAAGTAGCGCGCGAGGAAGCCGGCCGGATAGCCGTAGCGCAGCGACGCCTCGTGAGCGAGCTGCTCGGGCTCGGCGCGCGCGGCGCGGAGCGAGTCGACGAGCGCGTCCTCGAGCTCCGCGAGCCCGTCCGCGAGCGGCTCGGGGCAGGCCCAGACCGCGAACACCATCGGCAGCCCCGTCCGCTCGAGCCAGAGCCGTCCGAGGTCGTAGTGCCGGGTCGGATCCTCGAACGCCGAGCGGAGCGCGGCGTCCCCGATCAACAGCTTTGCCTCCGACTCGCCGGTGTCGTATGCCTCGAGCGGCGCCTGCGCGGCGTCCGGCAAGAGGATCTTCGTCAGCGCGACCGAGGTCGCGGACTCCGGCGTCACGGCGACCGTCCGCACCTCCTCGAGCGGGACCCGCGTGACGAGTTGAATCGAGTCGACGGCGCCCTCCGAGGCGACGCACAAGCGCGGAAGCAGGCGCAGCTTGTCGGCGTTCCGCGCGTACTCGATCGATGAGATCGGCGCGACGTCGAGCTCGCCCGCGACGAGCATCCGATTCAGCTCGGTCGGGACGCCCTGCACCTCCTCCACCTCGGCGTCGACCCGGTAGAAGACCGGCGCCATGTTCACGTAGGAAATCCGCCCAAGCCTCACGCCACTGGCCGCCTTTCGCTCCCGCGCCGCGGAGCGGCGCTCCGCGAAAGGCTGACGTGAGGAGACCTCATCAGCTGCGCTCCACGAACCAGATGAGGTTGCGTGTCGGGTCGAGCACCGCGAACTCGCGTGTGCCCCACGGCTTGTCCTCGAGCGGGGCGAACACGTGGTCGCTCAGCTCGTCGTGGTAGCTCTCGACGTGGTCGACGCCGAGCCGGCAGCCGCCGTCGTTCTCCCTCGGGTCGACGTGCGACGGGAAGAAGTGGATGGCGGTGCCGTCGCGCTCGACGATGCCGTACTCCTCCGACGAGAAGACCTCCGTGAAGCCGAGCTCGTCGCGCCAGAAGGTGACGGTCTCGTCGACGTCGTTTGCGGGCAGGACTGGAACGGCGCGGATCACCATCGGCGCAGCTCGTTGTAGAGCGTGTCGCGCTGGACGGGCACGCGGCCCGCCTCCTGGATCGTGCGCACGAGCTCGGCGACCTTCTGCTCGGTGCCGGCGGTCGCGCCCGCGGCCTGGAAGATCTTCTCCCGCACGACCGTCCCCTGGACGTCGTTTGCCCCGAAATGCAGGGCAATTTGCGTCATCGGGAGGCCCATCATGATCCAGTAGGCCTTGATGTTCGGGATGTTGTCGAGCAGGAGCCGCGACACCGCGATCATCTTCAGGTCGTCGGCGCCGGTCGTGTGCCGGAAGCCGCGCCGCTCGAAGACGGTGTTCTCGGGATGGAACGCGAGCGGGATGAAGGCGAGGAAACCGCCCGTCGCATCCTGCTGGTCGCGCAGCCGCAGCATGTGGTCGACGCGCTCCTCGTACGTCTCGACGTGGCCGTATAGGAGCGTGCAATGCGTCGGGATCCCCATGCGATGCGCGTGGTCGTGGACGTCGAACCAGTCCTCGGCCGGCTCCTTGCCGGGAGCGATGAGCGCGCGCACGCGGTCGGCGAAGATCTCCGCCCCGCCGCCGGGCATCGAGCCGAGGCCGGCGTCCTTCAGGACGCGCAGCACTTCCTCGTGCGAGCAGCCCTCGAGCTTCGACATGTGGTGGATCTCGGAGGCGGTGTAGAACTTGAGATGGACGTCCGGGAGCGCCGCCTTGAGCTTGCGCAGGACGTTGGCGTAGAACTCCAGGTCTACGTGCGGGTTCTCGCCGTTGACGCAGTGGATCTCGGTGAACTGCGCGAGCGCGTGCTGCGCGACGGCGTCCTCGACGAGCTCGTCGGCCGACTGCGTGTACGCGTCCTCCTGCTTCTGCGTCTTCGCGAACGCGCAGAACTTGCACTTCACGCGGCAGACGTTCGTCTGGTTCAAATAGAGGTTCTGGACGAAGAAGACCTCATCGCTCGTGCTGCAAACGCCGCCGGCGGAGCCGTCGGCGTGCGGCAGGAAGACCGCGGCGCTGTTCGCGCCGCTGGCGCCTCGTTGGCGCCGCGCGAGGTCGGCGAGCTCGCCGAGCGCTAGGAGGTCGTCGGTCTCCATGAGCGCGACGCCGTCGTCGACGTCGAGACGATCCCCGGCGAGGACTTTCTCCCGGATCGGAGCGAGCGTGTCGAGCCTGTCCAGTACAGCCATTGGGGCCTATCTCTCGCGGTCGACGACTGCGTGCGTCAGGGCCTCGAGCTCGTCGCGGTGAAGCTCTCCGCCGAGGCTCGCCCTGGCTTTTCCAGCGTAGTCGAGGGCGACCTGCCTGGCTTCCTCGAGGGCGCCTGTCGCAGCAACGCGAACGAGCGCGCCGTCCATGGAGCCGCCGGCGAGCGCCTCGCGTACGACCGGATCGCGCTCGGCGGCGAGGAGGAGCGGCAGCGTCGGAGTGCCGTCGCGGAGGTCGGTGCCGGCGATCTTCCCCGTCTCGATCGTCGCGCCGGAGCAGTCGAGGACGTCGTCGGCGATCTGGAACGCTATTCCCAGCGCGAGGCCGTATGCGCCGGAACCGCCGCCGAGCCGGCACGCGGCCTCGAAGAGCTTCCCCGTCTTGAGCGCGCACCGCTCGAGGTACGCCTCGATCGTCGTCGTCGGGTCGTGCACCTGCGTCCGCTGGAGCGCCTCGCCGCGCGCGAGGCAGAGCGTCGCGTCGGCAAGGATCTCGACCGCCTCGGCGTCCCCGGTCGCGCTCAGCTCGGCGAATGCACGGGCAAAGAGATAGTCGCCGGTCGAACGCGCGGCGGACGGGCCGTAGACCGACCATGCAGCCGCCTTGCCGCGACGGAAGTGGGCTCGGTCGATGAGGTCGTCGTGGACGAGCGTCGCCATGTGCACGAGCTCAACCGCGACGCCCGCCGCGAGCGACGGCTCCTCTCCCGCCGGCGTCGTGAGGAAGACGAGCGCGGGCCGCAGGCGCTTGCCGCCCGCCGCAAGCGCCTCGTTCCCGACCGCGGCGACGAGCCCCGGATGAGTCGCGACGGTGCGCGCGAGCCGCTCCTCGAGCCCGTCGAGATAGCCGTCGAGCCCCGGCACGGCGCGGATGTCGGCGAGCGTCGCGCTCATGCGGCCTCTCCGACGTGGAGCGCGACGATGCCGCCCGCGAAGAGCCGGTGCCGCACTTGCGTGAATCCATTCGCGGCGAAGAGGGCAGCGAGCTCCTCCGGCGGCGGGAAGCGGCGGACGCTCGCGGGGAGGTACGTGTACGCCTCGCCACCGGGCAGGACGCGGCCGAGGAGCGGGACGATCCGGTCGAACCAGAGGCGGTAGAACGGCGCGAGGACGCCGCGCGGGGTCGTGATCTCGAGGATCCCGAGCCGGCCGCCGGGCCGCAGCACGCGCCGCAGCTCGCAAAGCCCCGCTTCGAGGTCGATGACGTTGCGGACCCCGAAGCCGACGACCGCGGCGTCGAAGCTCTCGTCGTGGAACGGCAGCGCGAGCACGTCTCCGTGGATGAACGTCACATCCCGTGCCTTGCGCCGCGCGCGCTCGAGCATCGCCTCGGAGAAGTCAAGCCCCACGACCGAGCTCGCCCCGGCAGCCTGCGCCGCGACCGCGAGGTCGCCCGTCCCGCAACACGCGTCGAGAACGCGATCGCCGGGCCGCACTGTCTCGCGCACCGTCGCGGCCCGCCAGCGCTGGTCGAGCCCAGCGGTCATGACGCGGTTCATCGCGTCGTAGACGGGCGCGATCCGGTCGAACATCCGCTGGACGCCGTCCGCCGGAAGACGCCCGGTCTCCATCAGTGCCCCGCCCGGTGACGCCGTTCGAGCTCTCGGTCGCGAGCACCAAGCGATGCAAGGACGCAGGGAGACCCGATAGTCGCAACTATCGGGTCGACTGAGGACGCCGCAGCGCGCCGCGTGATCGCGAGCGAGAGCCGGACATGTGTCGCCGGGCGGGGCACTATTGGCCCCAGCGCGGGGTGAGCGCCTGCTCGAGACCTAGCTGGTCGAGCGTCCGCGCGACGACGAAGTCGACGAGGTCGGCCACGGTCTCGGCACCGTGGTAGAACCCGGGCGCGAGGAAGAGGATCGTCGCGCCCGCCTCGCGCAGCGTGAGCATGTTGCGGAGGTGGATCGCCGACAGCGGCGTCTCGCGCGGCATCAAGACGAGCCGGCGCTCCTCCTTGATCGCGACCGACGCCGCCCGGTGGATGAGGTTCTGCATCGCGCCGGAGGCGATCGTCCCCAGCGTCCCCATCGAGCACGGGCAGATCACGTACGCGTCCACCTTGGCGGAGCCGGAGGCGTACGGCGACTTCCAGTCGTTCGGCTCGTACAGCGTCGCGCCGGGCGCGTGCTCGAGGAGCCGCGCGAGCGTCTCGTCGCGCGAGAGCTTCGCGTTGCCGTAAAGCTCGGTCGCGATCACCTCGACGCCGGCCGACGACGCGCAGACGCCGATCTCGCAGTCGGCCGCGCTCAGCGCTTCGAGCAGCCGCGCCGCATACGGAGCGCCCGAAGCGCCCGTGATTCCGAGGAAGACGTGCATTCCTCCAGATTGTCGCTGCTAGCGCGTCCCTTTCGATGCTTCAAGAGTGACGAGGGACGAGCTTGGCCGACCACGAGATCCTCGCAATCCGCGGTGAGCCAATAGGCGTCACATGGAGATCGATCAAGTCGCCGACCGCGACGGCGAACAGCGAGGCGTCGCTACAGGTCGTTGCGGCGCCGTTGATGGAGCAGGTCAAAGCGGTCGCAGACCCGTCTTTGTCGACCGTGAGCGTCCAACTCGAGCCACCTCCCGGAGCCGTCGTGATGCGCACCTGGAGATCGGTGACCGAGAACACCCCCGGCAACGGGATCTCGACGCGACCTTCGTTGGCCGAGACGAGGGACGTGCCCCAAGCAACGTACGAGTCATGCGCGTTGTCGCTTAGCGCACCCCCGCCCGACACGACCAACGCCCCGTGCGGCGCGGATGGGCCGCAGGGCATCGGCCCGCTGGGCGTGTTGATCCCGCAGGCGTGAAAGACCGGCGGGGTTGGACCGCTGGACACCGGGAACGGCGACCACCCGCAGGCCGAGATTGCGGGGGCGACGAGCGCGAGCAGGAGGAGCCGACGCATCGTGTCGCTAGCGCGTGCCCATGGAGGCTTCGAGGAAGATCGCAAGCTGACGGAGTTTCTCCGAGCCCAACGACGCGAACCGCGGCATCGGCGAGCCGGGGTTCACGCAGCTCGGGCATTGGAGGTGCCGGATCTCGAAGTCGATCCCGAGATCGTGCGTTCCGATCGCGGTGAGATCCGGAGCGCCGAGGTTCGCGCCGCCGGAGCCGTCGTACGTGTGACATGCCGTGCAGCCCGCGACCGCGAAGAGGTGCGCGCCCGGCAGCGCCACGGCGGGCAGGTTCTCCTCCTGCTGCCACCGCGGAACCTGCGCCGTCATCTCCGACGCGAGCCCCTCGGGCGCCGTCGCGCCGAAACCGAAGGGCCAGCCGCAACCCGCAGTCAGCAGCGCGAGAACCGGAAGAAGGACGAGCCGACGCACTACGCCGACTCTACGCCGTTAGGGCGTGCCCTTGGAGGCTTCGAGGAAGATCGCGAGCTTCTCGAGCGAGTCCTGGCCGAGGGACTCGAACTTCGGCATGGGCGATCCCGAATTCACGCAGGGCGGGCATTTCAGATGCCGGATCTGGAAATCCTTGCCGAGGTTCTTCGCCCCGATGTCGGTCAGGTCGGGCGCGCCGAGGTTCGCGCCGCCGGAGCCGTCGTACGTGTGGCATGCCGTGCAGCCCGCGACGGCGAAGAGGTTCGCGCCGGGCATCGCCTCTGCGGGCAGGTTCTCGTCCTTCTGCCACTTCGGCACCTGCGCCTTGACCTCGGAGGCGAGCGCCTCCTGTGCCGTCGCGCCCTTCCACGTCAGCACGCCCATCGACAGGACGACGAGGACGGCGGCGACCATCGCAACGGGACGCTGCGAGATCTTCCGCGTCCGGCGCCGGTCGAGGAACGGCAACCCGATGAGCAGCATGAGCAGGATCGTCGGCAGGCCGACCGTGCCGAGGAACACCGAGTCCGGCCATTTGAAGATCCGGAGGAGATAGAAGAGGAAGTAGAAGTACCAGTCCGGCCGCGGCACGAAGCTCGTCGTGCCCGGGTCGGCGGGCGGGTCGATCTCGGGACCGAGGAGGCCCTTGTACGTCGGATCGTGGTGGACCGGCCACGCGCTCCACTTCCAGATCACCGCGAGGCCGACGATGGTGGCCACGACAACGAGGCTCATGATCGTGTCGTGGAACATCGCGTACGGGAAGAACGGCTTCCCGCGCTTCTTGACGTCCGCCTTGTACTTCGCGAAGCTCGCGCGATTCAGGTCCGTCCTCGACGGCTTCTCTTTCATGACCGCCATTAGTCGCGACCTCCCGCGCCACGCGCGACGGGCTGCGTCAGGCCGACGCGTCCGTTCAGCGGCTCCTCTTCGTCCCCGCCCGCGGCCTCCTTCGACCACGGCGGCGACGTGACCCCGAGCCGGATGACGAGATAGAGATGGAGCCCGATGAGCGCCATGATCGCTCCGGGGATCGCGAGCATGTGCAACGCGTAGAAGCGCGTGAGCGTCTCCCCGGTGATCTCCTGGCCGCTACGTAAGAACTGCGCGAGCCATGGGCCTAAGAAGGGCGCCGTCCCGTTGAGGTTGATCCCGACGACGCTCGCCCAGTACGCGGTCTGGTCCCACGGCAGGAGGTAGCCGGTGAACCCCTCCATCATCCCCATCACGAGGATGAGCACGCCGATGATCCAGTTGAGCTCGCGCGGGTACTTGTACGCGCCGAAGAGGAAGACTCGGCCCATGTGCAGGAACATGAGGATGATGAAGACGCTCGCGCCCCACTTGTGCATGCCGCGCACGAGCCAGCCCATGAAGAGGTTGTCGGTGATGTTGACGATCGACTCCCACGCCACCGGCTTGCCGGTTGCCGGGTCGGTCGTCGCCGACGGCACGTAGTACATCGCGAGGATCACGCCGGTGATCGCCTGTACGAGGAAGGCGGTCAGCGCGGCGGAGCCGAGCGTCTGCATCCAGTTGATGTCCGCCGGGACGTTGCGGAAGAGGAAGTACTTGACGCCGCCGACGAGCCCCGACCGCTCCTCGAGCCAGTCGACCGGATAGAGGACGAGCTCCTCGACCTGCTTCCGCCGGAGCTGGGCCTTCGTGGGTGGTCTCCGGAGCGTCATCTAGTGGTGAGGCGGCTGGATGGGATAGAGGAGCTGCTCGATGCCGTCGATGTGCTCGCCCGGGCCGGCCATCTTGTAACGGTGGATCAGGGCCGTGCCGCCGGTGCCTTCGACGTGCGAGACGGAGTACGTCCCGAGCAGGATCAGGTGGCCTTTGTCGATCCGGAAGTCGTAACGATCAAGGGCGCGCACGGGTGGCCCGGCGGTGCGATTCCCCTCGGGGTCGTACTGGCCGCCGTGGCACGGGCAGCCGTAGCCGGCGGGGATCACGGGCTCGAGCCTGACCGGCCCGTTCGCGGTGTGCTCGTGAATGACCTCTTTCCCGATGTACTTGGATGTCGGGCCGTTGGCCTGGACGGGACAGCCGAGGTGGACGCAGTGGTTCGAGATGATCGTGAAGCTCGGCTCCGGCTTGCCTCCCACGTCCACCGGCTCGTTCTGCCGGATGAATGCGGTGCGCCGTGAGACCTCGCCCTGCTTCGGGTCGACGACGAAGGTCGCGATGAGCCACTCGCCGACGGGGAACGACTCGATCGGGCCGAGATCGACGTTCGTGTTCGGCTGGTCGAGGAACCCCGGCAGAAGCGCGAACCCCGCGACCGGGACGGTGATGAGGCCGCCGATCACGCCTCCGAGGCCGAGCGTCGCGCCCTCGAGGAAGCGGCTGCGAGTCACGCCGACGGGCTCGAGCGTCACCGCTGCCGGCTCCGCGACGACCTCGCGGCGCTCGGGCTCGACGTGGGTCGGCTCCCCGCGCAGCTCGGCCGTGGCCTCGCGCGCCCAGAGGAAACCGAAGACGATCGCGATGACCCCGCCGATCGGCGTGACAAGCGTCGGACTGATGATCAGACCGACAAGTGCGACGACGATGCCGATCGCAAAACCGATCGGCCACAGCGTAGGAGCCGGCAGATGCGGCTCGTCAGGACTCTGGTGCTCCGGCTCCACCAAAGCGAAGTCTTATCCAAAACGGCGGTCCTCCGAAGTGGGAACCGAATCCGGGACTACTCGGGGAAGTACTCGCCCCAGCGCTCGGTGACGCGCCGCTTGATCTCGTCGCTCATCTCGATCTCCTCCGGCCAGGGCCGCGCGCCCTCTTCCGGCCACTTCGCGGTCGCGTCGATCCCGAGCTTTCCGCCGTAGAACTGGCGCTCGGGCGCGTGATCGAGATGGTCGAGCGGGCCTTCGGAGAGGATCACGTCGCGCTTCGGATCGACATTTGCGCCGGCGTAGAACGCGACCTGCGCGTAGTCGTGGACGTCGACGTCCGCATCGACGACGACGACGCACTTCGTGAGGCTGAGCATCCCGAGCCCCCAGAGCGCGTGCATGACCTTCGCGGCGTGGCCGGGGAACGCTTTCTTGATCGAGACGATCGCGATGTTGTGGAACACGCCCGCGACCGGCAGGTCGTAGTCGACAACCTCGGGCAGCGTCGTTCGCACGGCCGGCAGGAAGATGCGCTCGGTCGCCTTCGCGAGCCACGCGTCCTCCTGCGGCGGCTTGCCCACCACGATCGACGGATAGATCGCGCCCTGTCTCATGGTCATGGCCGTGACGTGGAAGACGGGGAACGGCTCGGCGGCCGTGTAGTAGCCGGTGTGGTCGCCGAACGGGCCCTCCTCCCCGACCTCGTCCTTCTCGATGTAGCCCTCGAGGACGATCTCGGCGCGCGCCGGAACGTCGATGCCAAGGGTCACGCCCTTGACGAGCTCGACGGCCTCGCCGCGGAGGAAGCCGGCCATCATGAACTCGTCGATGTGCTTTGGCAGCGGCGCGCTCGCCGAATACGCGGTGATCGGGTCGAGACCGAGTGCGACGGCGACCTCGATGCGGCCGTCGGTCGCGAGCGCGTCGGCGCGGCCGTCCTTGTGGATCTGCCAGTGCATGTAGGTCGTGCGCTTGTCGATCACTTGCATCCGGTACATACCGACGTTGCGGCCGCCGGTCTGCGGGTCGTGCGTGATCACGGCCGGCAGCGTGATGAACGGCGCGGGGTCGCCGGGCCAGCAGCGCTGGATCGGGAGCTTCGTCAGGTCGACGTCGTCGCCCGTGAGGACGATCTCCTGGCACGCGCCCTTCTTGACGGACTTCGGCCGCGAGTCGGCGACGGACTTGAGCTTCCGCAGGCCTTGCACCTTCTGGAGCAGACCCTCGGGCGGCTGCATCTCGAGCACGTCGGAGACCTTGGCCGCGACGTCGTCGAGGTGCGCGACGCCGAACGCAAGCGCCATCCGCCGCTCGGTGCCGAACTGGTTGATGAGAAGCGGATGCTCGGCGCCCTTCGGGTTCTCGAACAGCAACGCCGGCCCGCCGGCCTTGACGGTGCGATCGACGATCTCGGTGATCTCGAGATCTGGATCGACCTCGGCGGAAACGCGCACGAGCTCACCCTCGCGCTCGAGCAGCGCGATCCAATCGCGGAGGTCCTTCACGTGGCGAGTCTAGGGGCCGAGCGCGTAGGCGACGGCGTCCTCGAGTGCCAGCCGGCGGCCGGCCTCGGCGGCCCGCTCGAACTCCGGGCCCGCGACGCGCATCACGCGCCCGGCGTAATCGGCACTCTCGGACTCCCACTGCCCGATCGGCCCCCGCGCCGCCTCTGCCTCGACCGCACCCCACAGCCGGCCGGCACGCTCGGGGTTCCCCGCATCCGCAGCCGCCCACGCGAGCAGGGCCAGACCGTAGACCGTCCCTTGACGGTCGCCGATCGACTGCGCGAGCGCGAGCCCGGTGGACGCGCGTTCGCGGCCGCCGGGCACGTCCCCCAGTCCGAGCGCGATCTCGGCTCCGTTGTTCAGAGCGTTCGCCTCCCACCAAACGAAATGGATCCCCCGAGCGAGGTGCGCTGCCCTGTCCACGAGCTCGAGCGCCTCCTCGTGCCGGTCTTCATGAAAGGCAATGACGCCGAGCTGTAGCGTCACCTGCGCCTCGTTGAAGGGCGAGTCACAGAGCGCCAGGCTTTCGTCGAGCAGCGCCCGCGCGCTCGCGGCCTCGCCCTTCCGGGCGTCGTCGAGGCCGATGCGGAGGAGCATGTGCGCGACTCCCCATTCGTCCCCCAAGCGCCGATAGATCTCAAGCGCCTCCTCGCAGAGCCGCCGACCCTCTACGAAGCCCCCTCCGATGTACACGCTGCCGGCGAGGCTGCGAACGACCCGCACGCGCAGGTCGGGTGACAGCCCCGCGCTGCGCTCATACAGATCTCGGAGGAGCCGTGTGCCCTCGACCGGACTATTCGTGACCCAATACTGCTCGAGGGACGTGCCGAGCCTTGCCGCCGCCTTGATGTCGCCCGCGCCCACGAAGAAGTCGAAAGCGGCGCGAAGGTTGTCACGCTCGGGAAGCACCAGACGAAATCCGCTCTCGCCCTTCCCTGCTTCAAGCCCTTCGACGCAGAGGCCGGCGTCCTCAGCGACCTCGAGGAAGTACGTCGCGTGCCGGCGGCCGGCGAACTCGGTCGCGCCCGCCTGCTCCAGCTGTTCGGCGGCGAACTCGCGGATCGTCTCGAGCATCGCGAAACGCCCCGACTCCCACCGGCGGACGAGGCTCTTGTCGACAAGCGACTGGAGGAGGTCGAGCTCGCCCTCGGCAACGCGCTCGGCCGCCTGGAGCGTGCAGCCACCACGAAAGACGGAGAGCGACGTGAGAAAAGCGCGCTCGCCCGGCTCCAGCAGCTCGTACGACCACGCGATCGTCGCCCGGAGCGTCTGCTGGCGGAGCTCCGCGTCGCGACCGCCGCGGAGGAGGTCGAGCCTGCTGCCGAGACGCTCGAGGAGTTGCGACGTGGAGAGGAGCGACGTCCGCGCGGCGGCCAGCTCGATCGCGAGCGGAAGGTCGTCGAGGCGCGCGCACAACTCATCGAGGTGCTCGTCCGGCTCGAAGCCCGGCTCGGCCGCCTGCGCCCGCGCCACGAACAGCCGCCGCGCTTCCGCCCGCTCGAGCACCGGAACGGGGAAGACGTGCTCCCCCTGGACGCGCAGACGCTCGCGACTCGTTACGAGCACGCCGGCGAGCGGGCACTGAGCGAGGAGGTCCGACACCTCGGGCGCGGCTTCGACGACGTGCTCGAAGTTGTCGAGGAGGAGCAGCAGTCGGCGTCCGTTGATGAGCTCCGGTAGCGATCCGCCGCCTCCGAGCGCCCGCGCCGCGGCCGGCCCCACGTCCCCCGGGTCGGAGAGAGGTGCGAGCGGCACCCACCAAACGCCGTCGGGATACGCGTCCGCGGCCTCGCCTGCGGCTTGCAGCGCGAGCCGCGTCTTCCCGGAGCCGCCCGCTCCCGTGAGCGTGAGGAGGCGCGCGTCCTCGCGCGCGAGCAGGTCGCGCACGACGCCCACCTCATGCTCGCGGCCGAGGAACGGCGTCGCCGGGATCGGGAGGTTCGTCCGATTCAGCGTCTTCAGCTGCGGGAAGTCCTGCTCGCCGAGCTGGAAGATCCGCTCCGGTGCGCTGAGGTCCTTGAGACGGTGCTGGCCGAGGTCGCGCAGCTCGCCGGAGTCGAGGAGCGCTGCCGTCGCGGCGGAGACGAGGATCTGGCGCCCGTGCCCGGCCGCGGCGATGCGCGCCGCGCGGTGCACGTCTGCGCCGGCGTAGCCCTCGTCCGTCAGCAGCGGCGTGCCGGTGTGGAGCCCCATCCGCACCGGCAGCCCTACCTTCTCCTGCGCCTCGCGCGCGGCCGCGAGGGCGCCGGGCGCGGTCGGGAAGGCGACGAAAAACGCGTCGCCCTGCGTGTCGACCTCGGCCCCGCCGTGGCGCACGAACGCCTCGCGCAGCACAGCCCGGTGCTCGGCGAGCGCGTCCGCATAGCCGTCATCGCCGAGCTCGCGCAGGAGTCGCGTCGACCCTTCGATGTCGGTGAAGAGGAAAGTGACGGTGCCGCGGGGCAGCTCGCGCACGCAGCGAGTCTACGCCGGTTGCAACCGACGGAGTCTCCGCGCCAACCCAGCGCGAGGCTCGTCGACCTTCGGGTGCTCGAACACGAGCGCCGGCCCGCCGGCCTTGACGGTGCGATCGACGATCTCGGTGATCTCGAGATCGGGATCCACCTCGGGGGAAGCGCGCACAAGCTCACCCTCGCGCTCGAGCAGCGCGATCCAATCGCGGAGGTCCTTCAGCACGCCGCCGAGTGTACGGCGAGCGAGCCCGCTATCCCTTGGCGATGCGTACGGTCGCGAGCATCCGCTGGAATGCCGCCGCGTTGGCGGCGACGTTCGGCCCTCGGAAGCAGCTGCTAACCGTGAACCAGTTGTAGCCAGCCACCGGCCGCTGGATCGTGACTTCCTGCCCGGCGTCACCACCCAGGCCCGCGCAGGCCGACGCCGGGAGCGTCCGGATCCGGGCCGGCATGCCGCCAATCGTCACGGCTCGTCCCTGGGGCCTCCTTCCACTCACCGTCGGGTAGCCGGAATTGGTCCAGGACACGAGAACGCCGTCCTCTCCGAGGTGAATCACCGGCGGCCAGTCGGGGGTCTTGCTGTACGGATCCTTGGAGCACGCAGCCGACGGACCGTTCGTCAGGAAGGTGATGCTGTCCGTGAATGTCGTTTCCATCTGGCAGTCGAGTCGCGTCCAATTCGCCGGATAGCGGAAGGACAGTCCGTACCCGGCAAAGCGCGCAGACGCAACGGCCGAGCTCCCGCCCTCAGACGGCAATGGCCAGCCGGACCCCGACCACGGCCCGAAACGCCAGAAGAATCCTCCACCCGCCGCAACAGCCGCGACGAGAACAATCACGAGGTAGAGCCGACGCCGGCGCGCGCTCATTCGCCTCGGCGATGAGCGGATCGAGAGCGATGGTGATCATCCGTGCTTGCGACCCCTCCGGCGGGGCGGGCCGGCCGCCGTCCAGTGCAGCCCACCGTCTGTCGTGCGCACGAGCCGGTAGTTCCCGATGATGGCCCAGCCCAGTTGAGCCGAGCTGAAGTGGATCCACCGCGCG
>JAWVDC010000112.1:0-12004 GCA_033857715.1 Gaiellaceae bacterium
CCGCGCTCGAGCGGCTGACGGAGAACCTTGCGGAGCAGACCGGCATGACGGTCGAGTTCGCCCCGAACCTGCCCTCCGACACCCGCTTCCCGCCCGAGGTCGAGACGGCGCTCTACCGCCTCGTGCAGGAGTCGCTGACGAACATCGTCAAGCACGCGCAGGCGAGAAGTGTGAGCATCGTCCTCCAGCGCAAGCCCGACTCGGTGTCGGTGATCGTCGAGGACGACGGAATCGGCTTCGAGCCTGGCCGGCACGCCGGCGACGGGATCGGGCTGCTCGGGATGCGCGAGCGCGTCGACCTCTTCGGCGGCCGTCTCGTCATCGAGTCGCGGCCCGGCGCCGGCACGACGATCGTGGCCGAGGTGCCGTTCTAATGGCCATTCGTCTCCTCATCGTCGACGACCACCAGCTCGTCCGCTCGGGGCTCCGCCGTCTCCTCGAGGCGGAAGAGGACTTCGTGATCGAGGACGAGGCGGGCACGGCGCACGACGCCGTGCGGCTCGCGCGCCTCCACAAGCCCGACGTCGTCCTGCTCGACGTCGTCATGCCGGGCGGCAGCGGTCTCGACGCGATACCCGAGATTCTCGAGGCGTCTCCGACCACGAAGGTGCTCGCGGTCTCGATGCAGGACGACCCGATCTATGTCAGGCACGCCTTCGCCGCCGGCGCGACGGGCTACGTCCTGAAGGAGGCGGCCGACGACGAGCTCCTCGCCGCGGTCCGCGAGGTGGCGAAGGGCGGCAGCTACGTCGACCACCAGCTCGGTTCCCGGCTCGCGGTGTACGACGCGACTGCGGAAGCCGCGAAGGAGGCCGACCCCCTCTCCGAGCGCGAGCGGGAGGTCCTGCGCCTTCTTGCGCTCGGCTACACGAACCAGGAGATCTCGAAGCAGCTCTTCATCTCGGTGCGCACGGCCGAGACGCATCGCGCGCGGATCATGCAGAAGCTCCGGCTCTCGACCCGCGCCGAGCTCGTGCGAGTCGCGATCGAGCGCGGACTGCTCGCGGAGGACGATGACGGCACGTGAGCTGCGGCGGGGCGATCTCGCCGCCGATCCGCTCGAGCAGTTCGCGGTGTGGTTCGCAGAGGCGGGCGGCGCGGTCGAGGCGCCGGAGGCGATGGCCCTCGCGACGGCCGCGCCGGACGGGTCGCCCTCGGTGCGGATGGTGCTGTGCAAGCGCTTCGACGAGCGCGGGCTCGTCTTCCACACGCACTACACCTCGCGCAAGGGCTGCGAGCTCGAAGCGAATCCCCGCGCCGCGCTGCTCTTCCACTGGGCTCCGCTCGGCCGGCAAGTGCGGGTGGAGGGGAGAGTCGAGCGGCTGCCGGCGGACGAATCGGACGCGTATTTCGCGACGCGCCCGCGCGGGGCGCAGATCGGTGCGGTCGCCTCACGTCAGAGCGAGCCGCTCGAGTCGCGCGCCGAGCTCGAGCAGCGAATCGCGGAGCTCGCGGACGTGACACCGGAGCGCCCCGAGACCTGGGGCGGCTACCTCGTCGTCCCCGACGCCTGGGAGTTCTGGCAGCACCGGGACAGCCGCCTCCACGACCGCTTCCGCTACGAGCCGGCGCCCGGCGGTGGCTGGGCGATCCAGCGGCTCTTTCCGTAGAGTCCCGGCCATGCCAAGTCTCAGCGCCATTGGGATCGTCTCGTCAGACCTCGAGCGGTCACGCGCGTTCTACCGGCTGCTCGACCTGCAGATCTCCGCCGGAGACGATCACGTCTCGGCCGAGACCGCGAGCGGCGTCTACGTGATGTTCGACACCGAGGACGTCATACGGAGTTTCCGCCCGGAATGGAGCCGCGAGACCGGCAACCAGGTCGCGCTCGCGTTTGCCTGCTCGACGCCAGCCGAGGTGGACGAGACGTACGCGCGGATCGTCGAAGCCGGCTTCGAGGGCGTCAAGGAGCCATGGGACGCATTCTGGGGCCAGCGCTACGCGCAAGTCCGCGACCCGGACGGCGTCGGCGTCGACTTGCACGCGACGCTCTGAACCTGGTTGAGGAGGACGTCGAGCTCGGCGCCGGGCTGCGGCTGTCGATCCTCCGGCCGCCGAGCGCCGACGAGCTCATCGACGAGTCGACCTTCGACGACGAGGAGTTCCTCCCGTACTGGGCCGAGCTCTGGCCGAGCGGCGTCGCGCTCGGCCGGTACGTCGCGACCCTCGACCTTGCCGGGCGTAAGGTGCTCGAGCTCGGCTGCGGCTTGGGACTGCCCTCGCTCGCCGCGGCGCTCGGCGGCGCCGACGTGCTCGCGACGGACTGGGCGGAGGACGCGATCGAGCTCCTCCGCGAGAACGCCGAGCGGAACGGCGCGGCCCTGCGCGTCGAGCGCGTCCGCTGGAGCGAGCCCGAGCCGCTGCTTCGGGCAGCGCCATGGGACGTCGTCCTCGGCGCCGACCTGCTCTACGAGGAGCGGAACGCCGACCAGCTCGCCGCGCTGCTCCCACGGCTGGGAGGTGAGGTTCTGCTCGCCGAGCCGGGCCGGCCGTATGCGAAGGAGTTTCTCGCGCGCTTCCATGCGGAGCGTGTCGGGGAGCGGATTTACCGGCTAGCTTGCTGACCGATGTTCGCCGCGCTCGCGCTTTCGCTCGTCGCTTTCGTCGCTCCTCCGAAGCCGCACATCGTGTGGAAGCCGATCCCGTTCGGCGCTCACCGGAAGGCCGAGATGGCCGCGTACGCGCAGAGGCACTACGGCATCCACTCGTGGGTGCTCCATTCGCACGTGATCGTCGAGCACTACACCGGGGGCGAGAGCTTCTCCGCGGCGTGGAACGCATTCGCGGCGAACCGGCCGGACCCGGAGCTCGGCGAGCTGCCGGGAACATGCGCCCACTTCATCGTCGGGAAGCACGGGACGATCTACCAGCTCGTCCCGCTCAGCATCATGTGCCGGCACACGGTCGGGCTCAACTACGTCGCGATCGGAATCGAGCACGTCGGGACGAGCGACCGCGAGATCCTCAATGACAAGCCGCAGATCAGAGCTTCACTCGCGCTCACGGCGTGGCTCCACTGGCGCTTCCACATCAGGATCCGCGACGTGATCGGGCACAACGAGAGCCTCTCGAGCCCGTACCACCGCGAGCTGTACGCGCCGTGGGCGAACCAGACGCATCCCGACTGGAAGCTCGCCGACATGAGGATCTACCGCGCGCGGCTCCGTGCGCTGCTCGCTGCGCTCATGCTCGGTTGAGGTTGGCGTTCGAACCTCGGGGAAGACCGACCTCTCAAGGTCTCTTCTTTGGAGAGGCTCCCCGCGTACTGGGAGGTAAGAGTGCCAACCATCGAGAAGACCATTGATGTTGATGTCCCGGTTTCGACCGCGTACACGCAATGGACACAGTTCGAGGAGTTCCCGTCCTTCATGAACGGCGTCGACGAGGTCCGTCAGCTCGACGACACCCATCTCCATTGGGTCGCGTCCGTCGCGGGCAAGCAGGAGGAGTGGGACGCCGAGATCACCGAGCAGACCCGCGACCAGAAGATCGCTTGGATGGCCACCGGCGGCAAGCAAAACGCCGGCGTCGTGACGTTCCAGCCGCTCGGCGACAGCCGCACGAAGATCACGCTCCGGATGGAGTGGGAGACGGAGGGCATGGTCGAGGCCCTCGGCTCGATGCTCGGACAGGACGGCCGCCAGGTACAGAGCGACCTCGAGCAGTTCAAGGAGCTCGTCGAGACGCGCGACACAGGCGTGACCCGCGACACCGGCATGGCCCCCGATCCGGGCATGACGCCCGACACGGTGACGCCCGACACGGTCGGGACTGGAACGCCGCACACGGTCGGCACCGGACGCCCGGGCACGACGCCCGGCACGACCGAGCTGCCCGACACGCCCGGTACGGGCGAGCGGTCGAACTACTAGCCCCCGCGCGGCAAAGAGGAGCGGGGCCTTTCGGCCCCGCTCTCATCACCTCAGTACGTCGCCCGTGGCTCAGCTGCAGCCGGTGTTCGTGCCGCAGTCGCGGCACGTGTAACACGAGCCTGTCCGCACCATGCGGCCGCCGCAGCGGGCGCACTCGACGGCGTCCTCCCACGAGTTGAAGAGTGCGGTCTGGCCGGGCGGCGGGGCGTCCACCGGATCGGCCGTCGCAGCGGCCTCGCCCGCCGCGTAGCGCTCGGCGAGCCGGGCCTTCACCTCGGGCGAGAGGATCCCCGCCTCCTCCTGCTGCTCGGGCGTGAGGAACCGCTTGCCGAACCAGCGGAAGATGTAGTCGACGATCGACTTCGCGGTGCGGATGTCGGCGTCGTTCGTCAGGCCGCTCGGCTCGAACCGCATGTGGCTGAGCTTCGAGACGTAGACCTCCGGCGGGACGCCGTACTGGAGGCCCATCGAGACCGCGAGGCAGAGCGAGTTCATGAGGCCGGCCATCGTCGTTCCGTCCTTCGCGATGTCGACGAAGATGTCGCCCGGGCTGCCGTCGTCGTACAGGCCCACGTGGATGTAGCCCTCGTGGTCGCCGACCTGGAACTTCCGGCCGACCTCGGTGCGGTCGAGCGGGAGGCGCTTGCGCTCGTGCACATGCACAGGCGGCGTTGCGACGGCGCCCTGGCTGCCGGAGCTCGAGAGCGGCTGCGCGACCTTGCAGTTGTCGCGGTAGATCGCGATCGCCTTCACGCCGAGCTTCCACGCGTCGATGTAGAGCGCCATCACGTCCTCGATGGTCGCCTCCTCCGGCAGGTTCACCGTCTTCGAGATCGCGCCGGAGATGAACGGCTGGACGGCGCCCATCATCCGGACGTGGCCGGAGTAGTGGATCGCCCGGTCGCCGACGGCGCAGTCGAAGACCGGGTAGTGCTCGGCTTTGACGTAGGGCGCACCGACGATCGTGTTCCGCTCGTCGATGAACGCCACGGTTTCCTCGACTTCCTGCGGTGCGTAGCCGAGCTTCTCGAGGCCGAGCGGCACCGTGCGGTTGACGATCGTGATCTCGCCGCCGCCGACGAGCTTCTTCGATTTCACGAGCGAGAAGTCGGGCTCGACGCCGGTCGTATCGCAATCCATCATGAAGCTGATCGTCCCGGTCGGGGCGAGCACGGTGGCCTGCGCGTTGCGGAAGCCGTGGATCTCGCCGAGGTCGAGCGCGTCGTCCCATGCCTTGCGGCACTGGCCGAGGAGATCGGCCGGGACGGAGTCGGAGTGCTCGATGTTCCCGACCGCGGCGCGGTGCTTCGCGATGACGCCGATCATCGGCGCGCGGTTCACCTGGTAGCCGTCGAACGGCCCCATCCGCGCGGCGATCTCGGCCGACTTGCGGTACGCGCGGCCCGTCATGAGACCGGTGATCGCCGCGGCGTACGCGCGTCCCTCGTCGGAGTCGTAGGGCAGACCACGCGCCATGAGGAGCGCGCCGAGGTTCGCGTAGCCGAGGCCGAGCTGGCGGAACCGCTTCGCGTTCCTGCCGATCTCGGGCGTCGGATACGACGAGTAGCCGACAAGGATCTCCTGCGCGAGGAAGACGACGTCGCACGCGTGCTCGAACGCCTCGACGTCGAACTCGCCGTCCTCGCGGCGGAACTTCATGAGGTTGAGCGACGCGAGGTTGCACGCCGAGTCGTCGATGGACATGTACTCCGAGCACGGGTTCGACGCGTTGATGCGGCCCGTGTTCGGGAGCGTGTGCCACGAGTTGATCGTCGTGTCGTACTGGACGCCCGGGTCGGCGCACTCCCACGCCGCCGCCGCGATCTGCCGGAGCAGGTCGCGCGCGTCCTTCGTCTCGACGACCTGGCCGTCGGTGCGGGCGGTGAGGTTGAACTCCTCGCCCTTCGCCGCGGCCTCCATGAACGTGTCGCTGACGCGGACGGAGTTGTTCGCGTTCTGGTACTGGATCGACGCCCAGTCGGGGCTGTCGAGCGACATGTCGTAGCCGGCCGACTCGAGGACGCGCGCTTTCTTCTCCTCCTTGGCCTTGCACCAGATGAACTCCTCGATATCGGGGTGGTCGACGTCGAGGACGACCATCTTCGCGGCGCGCCGCGTCTTGCCGCCCGACTTGATCGTTCCGGCGGACGCGTCGGCGCCCCGCATGAACGACACCGGCCCGGAGGCGTAGCCGCCCTTCGAGAGCTGCTCCTTCGACGAGCGCAGGCGTGAGAGGTTGACGCCCGAGCCCGAGCCCCCGCGGAAGATGACGCCCTCGCGGCGGATCCAGTCGAGGATCGCGTCCATCGAGTCCTCGATGGAGAGGATGAAGCACGCCGAGCACTGCGGCGTCGCCTCGAAGCCGACGTTGAACCAGACCGGCGAGTTGAACGACGCGTACTGGTTGACGAGGATCGCCTTGAGCTCGGCCTCGAACGTCTCGGCCTCGTCGGCGTCGGCGAAGTAGCCGCCCGCCTGTCCCCACTGGACAACGGTGTCAACAACACGCCCGATCATCTGCTTGACGCTCGACTCGCGCTCGGGCGAGGAGAGACGGCCGCGGAAATATTTCTGCGCGACGATGTTCGTCGCCGTCTGCGACCAGAACTTCGGGAACTCGACGCCGCGCTGCTCGAACGCCGGGCCGTCGCGGCCCGGAATGAGCGCATCACGCGTCTCCCACTCGATTTCGTCGAACGGATCGCGTCCGGGAATGGTGAAGAAGCGCTTCACGCCCAGGCGCGCGCCCTCCTCCACGACGGTGTTCACGACCTCCGTGGTCGCCTCTTCTGTTCCCGGAACCTGCTCGACGCTCGCCATTTCCCCTCCTGCATTTTAGTGGCCAAAGGCCAGTCTGAGCCGCCGGCCGACACACGCGGTCCTCCGACGGGGGACCGCACGCTAGACCTCCAGTCGGACGGTACGGGTTTGGCTAGGCGGGGAGGTCGGTCACGTTCAGATTGAAGCCGACCTGAACCTGCCGGAGAGCAGCGGGAACGTGGACGATCATCCGCAATCGCTCGTCGAAGTAGTCCTTGAAGAGCGGCGGCCGGGGCGTCGTGAGGACGTTATCCCCCGAGGACATGAGGGGGTGACCGTCGCCGACGATCGCCCTCAGCTCCTCGTGCCGTGAGACGTGCTGGACGAGGCAGGGGACGTGCGTCTGGCCGGCCGCGCGGAGGGCGTAGGCCCGGTGACTGCCGTTGTGGAGCACGAGACGGCTTCCGACCGAGAGCGCGCTGAAGTAGTTCGAGCCGTAGCCGAGCCGGAGGGCGACGAACTTCGACGGGACTCCACCCGGCTTGATCCCCGAGACCTGCTCCGGCTCGAGCAGCTCGGCGCTGAGGACGCGGAAGTCGTTCGACACCGACGTGAACGTCCACGAGGCCTCGCCGGTCTGCCCGGCCTGGACCGGCGGATCGCGACGCTTCTCGTACGGCAGCGCGAACTCGAAGATCCGCTCCGAGCTCGGGCTGTCCCCGAGCTCCGCCCGGAGCTCTTCCGCGAAGGCCAGGTTGATGTGCCACTGGACGACGACGAGGCGGTCGAGCTCGACCCACTCGATCGAGACGGGCGCCAGGGCGTAGTCGCGGCGCATGACGGGGTCGGCGAGGGCCGCCTCGACCAGTGGAGCGAGCTCCTCTGGCATCGCGCCGAGCTCGATCGCGTCCGCGTAGCCGGCTTCCGTGTCGGCGAGCTCGAGCAGGTGGTCGTTCGCGCGGCGCCACGCATCCATGAACGCGCCTTCGTTGCCGCCGCGCCCTTCGAGCGTCTGGGTGGTGACGTAGCCGAGGAACTCCGTCGCCGGCGGATGGCCGACGAGGAGAACGTGCGGGTTCGCCTCGCTCACCCGCCGAGTATCGCGACCAGCGGATACCGCGGGACGCCGACCGGGAAACTCCCGTCGATCGGCGCCACCCTGCGGATCCCGAGATCCTGCGCGAGGCGCGCGGCTTCGCCGGACCAGCCTCCGCGGAAGAGGATGATCGAGCTCGCGTACGTCGTGACCTGCGCGTCCGCGGCGGATGCCGTTCGGTAGCCGCGCGCGAGCAGCCGGTCTGCGAGGGCGCCGGCGGCCCCGCTCTTGCCGCTCCCGTTGAGGACGAGGACGGACGCTGCGTACCGCGGCTTGAGCGGCGCTTCGTGGCTCTGCGCGGCCGCGGGCGTCCCGACCCGGTGGATGAGGGTCCAGCCGCCGATCGTGACGAGCGCGATCGCCGCCAGCCGCGCGATCGCAATCAGCCGAGCGTGCGACGGTGCGACGCGAAGCCGCGAAAAGTCGTGAGCGCGATAGATCGTGTAGGTCTGCTCCACAGCTGGTCCGGGTTCGGCGGGGGTGCCCGCGCTCCTTCCGGGAGAGATCACCGGTTCCGTAGAGTCGAGGCATGTTCGTGAGCTTCGAAGGCGCCGACGGGTCGGGGAAGTCGACCCAGGCGAAGCTTCTGTACGAGGCGCTCGCCGCCGACGGGCGTGAGGTCGTGCTCACACGCGAGCCTGGCGGGACAGAGCTCGGTGAGCGCGCACGGGAGCTCGTGCTCAACGGGCCGCACATGGGCGCGTGGGCGGAGGCGGCCCTGTATGCCGCTTCCCGCGCGGAGCACGTCGAAGAGGTGATCCGGCCGGCGCTCGACCGGGGCGCGATCGTCGTGTGCGACCGCTACATCGACTCGTCGCTCGCGTACCAAGGCATCGCGCGCGGCCTCGGTGTCGACGCGGTCCTTCAGCTCAATCTCACGGTCACCGGCGGCCTGCTCCCGGACGTGACCTTCCTCCTGCTGCTCGACCCGCAGGTCGCCGCCGTCCGCTACTACAGCTCCGACCGGCTCGAGCTCGAGGGGCCGGCCCTGCAGGCGAAGGTCGACGCCGCTTACCGCCAGCTGGCGGAGCGATTCCCGGAGAGAATCGTGACCGTGGATGCCGACCGGCCGGCTAACGAGATCGGAGACGAGATTCGTGAGCAGCTTCGACAGCGTTCCTGAGCAGCAGGAGGCGAAGCGCCTGCTGACGGCGGCGCTCGCGGAAGGCCCCGTCCACGCGTACCTCTTCCACGGCCCGGGCGGAGTCGGGAAGCGGGAGCTCGCGCTGCGCTTTGCCGGCGAGCTGCTAGGCGACCACACGCGCGTCGCGCGCGGCAGCCATCCCGACCTCTACGTCCTCGAGCCGCTCGGGGAGCAGATTCGCATCGACGACGTCCGTGAGCTGCGGCGCGACCTCCACATGCGGCCGTTCGAGGCCGACCGGCGCGTCTACCTCATCCTCGGCGCCGACTCGCTCAACGAGGACGCCGCCGACGCGCTGCTGAAGGACCTCGAGGAGCCGCCGCCGTACGCCGTCGTCG
Source organism: Gaiellaceae bacterium (assembly GCA_033857715.1). Classification (GTDB taxonomy): domain Bacteria; phylum Actinomycetota; class Thermoleophilia; order Gaiellales; family Gaiellaceae; genus Palsa-739. The sequence goes on from JAWVDC010000112.1 coordinate 9,211, forward strand.
TCCTCGTCGCGGAGCGGCTCGGGCCGCTGCCGGAGACGATCCGCTCACGCTGCCAGCTCGTCCCGTTCCGGCGCCTTTCCGAGCCCGCCCTGCGCGAGGCGATCGCGAAGCACGCGGCCGGGCTCAGCGAGGCCGAGATCGCGACGCTCGCGCGGACCGCTGGGGGACGGCTCGGTCGGGCGCTGCAGCTCCTCGACCCGGCCGCGACCCGCCGGCGCTCGGAGCTCATCCGGGTCGCGCGTGCCGTCTACACAGAGCCGCGCTTCGATACGAGCGCGGCGACCGAGGCGCTGCTCGCCGGGATCGACGAGCGCGGCGCCGAGGCGAAAACGGCAGCAGAGGCGCAGGTCGAGACGCTCGACCTGACCGCGCGCGACGCCGAGCAGAGGATCCGCCGCGCGCAACGCGGCGCCGAGCGGGAGGAGCTCCTCGCCATGCTCGAGGAGCTCGAGTGGTGGTACCGCGATCTCGTCGTCGTCGCGGCAGGCGCGGAGGGAGCGGCGGTTCACGTCGACCGCATCGACGAGCTGCGGGCGGACGCGACGCACGAGCGTCTGATCGGCGCGGAGCAGGCGTGCGAGCTCGTCCGTGCGGCGTGGCGCGAGGCGGAGGAGCTCCAGGTCTCGACGCCGCTCGCCCTCGAGGCGCTCCTCATCCGGCTCCGCGCGGAACTGGCTCCGCCCGTCGCAGTCGGTTAAGACCTACGGTCCAGCCCTCCCGGGGCCGATAGACGGGGCGTGGAACTCGCTGCGGTGAACCCGGGCGGACGCCCCCTTCCCAACTTGACGTGGGTCTGGAGAGCCTCCCTCATCGTCGGTGTCGCCGCGCTCGCGGCTCATATCGGCTTCGGGCTCGGCGGCGCGGGCTCGGATCACTTCTTCAACCGGTGGCTCTATGACGCCGTCGAGTTGCTCGCGGCTCTCGGCGTCATCGTTCGGGGCATCGCGATCCCACGGGAGCGGTGGGCATGGATCCTGATCGGATCCGCGCTGCTCGCCACGACCGGCGGCGACGTCCTCTTCGACCATGTCTACGACGGGAACCCGCCGTTCCCGTCGCCGGCCGACGCGTTGTATCTCGCGTTCTATCCCGCTTGCTATCTCGGGATCGGCCTGCTCCTCCGCGACCGCATCTCGCGCTTCAGCGCGAGCATATGGCTCGACGGCGTCACGGCCGCGGCCGCCGCAGCCGCCGTCGCGTCGGCCGTGCTCGTTGGCGTCGTCGTGAACAGCACGCATGGGAGCACGCTCGTCGTCCTCACGAACATGGCCTATCCGATCGGGGACGTGCTCCTGCTCGCCCTCGTCTTCTTCGTCTTCTCGGTCACGAACTGGCGGCCGGGCCGCGCCTGGGCGTTGATCGCTGCCGGGCTCGTCGCGGTCAGCATCGGAGACGGCCTCTTCCTGTACCAAACCGCGACCAATACGTATGCCGAGGGCACGCTCCTCGACATCAGCTGGCCCTTGTCGCTCGCGCTGACCGCATTCGCGGCGTGGCAGAAGCCGGGGGAGGCGCGGATGCGCGTGCTCGAGGAGAGGACGCTGCTGGGAACACCGATCGCCTGCGGCCTCGTCGCGGTGGCCGTCTTCGCCGGCTGCGCGGCCGGCGCCGTCGACCCGATCGCGGTCGTGTTCGCGTCGATCACCGTGCTACTCATCCTCGCGCGCACGGCGCTCACGCTCCGCGAGAACAGCGCTCTGCTCGAGCTGAGCCGGGTCGAGGCGCTCACCGACTCGCTTACCGGGCTTGCGAACCGGAGGAAGCTCCTCGTCGATCTCGAGCGAGAGCTCGAAGACGCGCGGGAGACCGACCCGCGGCTCCTCGCCCTCTTCGACCTCAACGGCTTCAAGCGCTACAACGACACCTTCGGGCACCCGGCCGGAGACGCGCTGCTGGCGCGGCTCGCCGGCAAGCTCGCGGACGCGGTCGCCCCGTTCGGAAGTGCGTACCGGATGGGCGGCGACGAGTTCTGCGTGATCATCCCGGCCTCGGAGCCGCTGCTCGCCCGCGCGACGAGCGCGTTGTCCGAGCAGGGCGAGCAGTTCGCGATCACGAGCGCGTACGGAGCGGTGACGATCCCCGGCGAGGCAGTGAGCGTGTCCGACGCGCTCCGCGCGGCCGACGAGCGCCTCTATCGGGAGAAGGACAGGCTGCCCACGCGCCGGAGCGCCGCGCACGAGCCACTCCTGCGGACGCTTGCCGAGCGGGAGCCGGAGTTGCGCGATCACGTCGAGGACGTCACGTTGCTCGCGCTGGCGGTCGGCCGGGTCCTCGGGCTCGAGGGTGCGGACCTCGAGGACATGCGGCTCGCCGCCGAGCTGCACGACGTCGGCAAGCTCGCGATCCCGGACGCGATCCTGCAGAAGCCGGCGCCGCTCGACGAGTCCGAGTGGGAGTTCATCCGCAAGCACACCTTGATCGGGCAGCGGATCCTCACCGGCGCGCCGGCCCTGGCGTCGGTCGGGACGATCGTCCGCTCGACCCACGAGCGCTGGGACGGCACCGGCTACCCCGACGGCCTCGCCGGCGAGGAGATCCCGCTCGCGGCGCGGATCATCGCGGTCTGCGACGCGTTCTCGGCGATCACGACCAGCCGGCCGTATCGAGTGGCGAGCACCGAGGAGCAGGCGATCGCCGAGCTCCGGCGCTGCGCGGGCGGCCAGTTCGATCCGCGTCTCGTGGACACGCTGTGCGCGGTGCTCGACGAGCGCGCGAGCACCCCGGCGAACGTCATCGCGATCGCGGGCTGAGTCCCACGCAAAAGGCGAGGGGCCGGATCGCTCCGGCCCCTCGG
>JAWVDC010000113.1:0-4123 GCA_033857715.1 Gaiellaceae bacterium
CGGCGGCGTCGAGGACGAGGTCGGCGACGGTTCGCGCGGCGCGGTCCGCGTCGTCGTTCTCGATCACCGGAACGCCTTCGGCATGGGCGCGCTCGACGATGATCTCCTGGAGGATCCGGATGTCGTCGAAACGCTCGAGGTAGCGCGACTCGGGGCGGTCAGAGTCCTCGTCGCGGTAGCGGAAATGGCGCGCGTGCTCCTCGTCGTCCTCGATGGAGAGGACGACGAAGACGGAGACCGCGCGGTCGGGGCGCGGAAGCTCGACGAGGCCCGGCATGAGATGGACACCCTCGAGCACGAGCGACCAGCCTTCCTCGAGGGCACGCTCCGACGAGGCGCGCACGCCGACGTTGACGTTCCGCGACTGCGACATGAAGCCGAACTCGAGCGGGTCGTCGGCGTCGGGGAACGCGTCTCCGGCCTCGAAGCTCGAGTAGTGGATCGACGGCATGAAGTCGCTCGAGAAGACGGCCCGCATCGTCTGACGGATGAAGTCGGTCGACGTGACGCGGGTGATCCCGAAGCGGTAGGCGAGCTCGGTGGCCACAGTGGACTTCCCGGTACCCGTCGCGCCGCCGACGAAGACGACGATCGGAAGGTCGAGCTCGCGGAGCTCGTGATAGCGACGCAGGCGCTGGATGCTCTCGCTTCCCTCCGCGTCGCCGAGCACGTCGACGGCGAGTTGCTCGAGCCGCGGAATCTCGATCTCAGTGGCACCGCGCGCGGCGAGCTCGTCGCCCACGCGCGTCGCGAGCGCGTACGCGCGGTGCGCGGCGACGCCGGCGGCCATGAGCGACCGCGCCATCAGGCCGCGCGAATACGGGAGGCCGAGCTCGCCCCCACCGAGTGGGAGCGGCATGATCCGGCGTGGTTCGGTCATCAGGAGAGGCTTCTTTCCGCTGCGAGCGCCGGCAACCGCTCGTCGAGCTCCTCGGAGATGACCTCGTTCGCGGCGAGCACGACCGTCGCGCCTCGCGCGAGCGCCGTCTCGGCGACGACGTCGATCGCTGCCGCCTTCAGCTCGACGAGATAGACCTCGGCGTCGACCGTCTCGAGCTCGGCGCGCAGCGCGTCCCGGTTCGCGAGATTGCGCGACACGTGGACGACGTCCGCATCGAGGCCTTCGGTCGGTGCCGGGCCGGTCGTGAACACCGCGGTGCGGCGGCCGGCGAGCGGCTCCATCGGCTGCAGGCGGAGCTCGGCGGAGACGACCGGCACGTCGGCGATCGCGGCGATCTCCTTGCGGTCGGCGCCGCCCGTGTCGACGACGAGGTCGGAGACGAGCACGCGATACGCGTTGAGGCCGGCGCGGATGTCGTGAGCGCCGTTCACGACGAGGATCCTCGCATCGGCCGCAACCGGCGGAATCGCCGCTCCGCTCCCGTCGAAGACGATGAAGTCCGGAGACAGGCTTGCCGCGAGCTCGGCGCCCTCGCGGACGTTGTCGGCGAACGGCGCGCCCGCGAGTCCGCCGCCTGCGCGACGGCAACCGACCGTCGGGACGCCCGCGAGCGCCGCGGTCTCGAGATGGTCAGACGCGGCGTGACGGCCGGCGCGGGCAAGCGCGACGAGGTCGTCGACCGTCGGCGGCGTCTCGACGAGCTCCGGCTCCGCCGGCCCGCCACGTCCCATCGCGACGACGACGACACGACGATCGCGGGAGAGAACGCGCGCGACGTGCCCGGTGACGGCGGTCTTCCCGATCCGCTTCCCGACACCGATCACCGCAAGCGACGGAACGCCGACCGGCTCGAACGACGGCGGCTCGAACCGGAAGTCCGAGCCGACATACGGGAGCCCGAGCGCGAGCGCCCGCGACGCCCACAGCATGCGCTCGCGCGGCCCGAGCACCGGCTCGTCGGACAGGTCGACGACAAGATCCGCGTCCACCGCGTCGAGCGAGTCGACGAGCGGGACGCCGTAGTCCTCCCCGCCCTTCAACTTTTCCGTTCCACCCACGAGCAGCGCCGCCACGACGTCGTACGGCATCTCCGCGAGCGCGTCGCGCACAACCGGCGCGTAGTGCTCGCCGTCGATGAGCACCAAGGCCCGCGTCACGACGAGCGCACCTCGTCCTCGATCCGCGCTGTGTACTTCTCGTACGTCTTCGTCTCGGTCGAGAACTGGATGATCCGCTCGCGCTCGTGGAACGGGTACTTCCGCCAGACGTCGACGTGCGTCCCGTCGACCTCGACGATGTTGTAACAGGGCCGTCCGTTACCGCGGAGCCGCGAGGACGAGACCGTGCCGGCGTTGACGACGAAGAGATTCTCGAGCCGCCACGCGTACGGGACGTGCTTGTGCCCGGAGAGGACGAGGTCGACGTTGGCGCGCTGCAGCGTCTCGAGCGTGTCGCCCGCGTCGTTGACGATGTTCCGCTCGCGGCCCGTCCCCGGCACCGGCAGCAGGTGGTGGTGGAGGACGAAGACGCGGAGCACGGCATCCGGCGCGAACTGCTCCTCGATCCAGCGGTAGCGCCCGCGGCCGATCTGGCCGTTGTCGAGGTCGGGCTCGCTCGAGTCGACTGCGACGATCTGCGCGTCACCGACGCGGAGCACCGAGTTCCGGTCGCCGAACAGCTCCTCGAAGTGGACGTAGCCGACATTGCGCGAGTCGTGGTTGCCCGGGATCACGACCATCGACTTGCACTCGATCTCGTTGACGTACTCCCGGGCGAGGGCGTACTCGTCCTTGAAGCCGTGCGAGGTGAGGTCGCCGGAGATGACGACGACGTCCGGCTCGAGCTCGTTCGTCTCCGCGATCGCGCGCTCGAGGTGGTCGGGCAGGAAGAACTGCTGCCCGCAGTGGAGGTCGGAGAGCTGCACGATCCGGAACATGCCCGGAAAGCCTACGAGATCGCCCCGCTCTAGAAGATCCAGTCGACCGGGAAGTACAACCCGGCTGCTACGAGACCGGCCGCGGGCAGCGTCAGCAGCCAGGCGAAGACGATGTTTCCCGCCACGCCCCAGCGGATCGCCGACAGCCGCCGCGTCGCGCCGGCTCCCATGACCGAGCCGGTCACGACATGCGTCGTCGAGATCGGGAAGCCGAAGTGCGTGCCGAGGTAGAGGGTCGAGCCGGCGGCGAGCTGCGCAGCGAAGCCGTGCTCCGGCTGGAGCCCGTAGATGCGCTGGCTGAGCGTGCGAATGATCCGCCATCCGCCGGCGTACGTCCCGGCCGCGATCGTCAAGCCGGCCGCGATCTTCACCCACGTCGGGATATAGAACTCGTCGATCGAGCCATGCAGGTACAACGCCAGCGCGATCACGCCCATCGTCTTCTGCGCGTCGTTCGCACCGTGCGTGAACGCAACCCACGTGCCCGTGACGAGTTGTGCGTAGCGAAAGCCTCGATGGGCCGGGCCAGGGGAGGCCCGGTGGAAGAGCCGGTAGATCAAGACGATGAGCGCAAAGGCGCCGACGAAGCCGATGACCGGCGACGCGGCGGCCGGAATGACCACCTTCTCCACGATGCCGTGCCAGAGAACCCCTTTCGAACCGGCCTTGACGATCGCCGCGCCGCACAGGGCGCCGATGAGCGCATGCGTCGAGCTCGACGGCAGACCGAGCCACCAGGTGAAGAGGTTCCAGGCGATCGCGCCGAGCAATGCAGCGAGAAGCACCTGATTCGTGATGAGGTTCGTGTCGATCAGGTCTTTGCCGATCGTCTTCGCAACCGCGACCGTGACGAACGCACCCGCGAGGTTCGCGGCAGCCGAGACGAGCACCGCGGCGCGCGGCGAAAGCGCCCGCGTCCCGACCCAAGTCGCGACGTAGTTCGCGGTGTCGTGGAAGCCGTTCGTGAAGTCGAACGCGAGCCCGACGGCGATTACGACGACGAGGAGAAACACGGTCTAGCGGTTCTTGACGAGGATCGCTTCGAGGACGTTCGCACCCTTGTCGCAGGCGTCCACGGCTTCCTCGAGCGCCTCGTGGATGTCTTTCCACTTGATCACGACGAGCGGGTCCGCGCCGTCGGCGAAGAGCGACGAGACCGCGTCGTGAACGAGCTGGTCGCCCTCGTCCTCGAGGTCACGGAGCTCCGCAACCTGGCGCTGGGAGTCCTTGAAGCCCTCGAGCCGGCTGATTGCCTCGGCGAGCTTGCCCGCGGCGCGCCGAATGAC
>JAWVDC010000114.1:0-7617 GCA_033857715.1 Gaiellaceae bacterium
CACCCTCCCGGCCGGCCTTCGCCGGGACGAGCTATGCGTCCTGCGGGGCCTCGGTATCGGGGTCGATCCGGTCGGCACGCGTACCGACTTCGGCGGCGACTCTCCGGGCCTCCATTGCGCGCTGCTCGTGCTCGCGCGCGAGCTTCTCGCGGGAGTCGGCCTCCTGCCGGAGCTGCTGCGCCTGCTCACGCCGCTCCTCGAACTGCTTGCGGCGGCGCTGCGTGCCACCGAAGACCGCGAGGGCGACGACTACCACCACCGCGACTCCGATCAAGATCCAAATCCACGTAGCCATTCCTGCCTCCTTTGCTGGGCTGGGAGGGAAACGACGGGCGTGGCGGTTCGGTTCCGCGGCGTCAGCGGCGGACGTAGACGCCGAAGATCCGGCTCTGGGCCCGCTCCCAGAACGTTCCGCCCTTCGGCTGGCTGATCGCCACGGCGACGTAGGTCGCATGCCTGCGGAGTCGCACCCACAGATGCCAGACCGAGTGGGGGTTCCAGCTCGGCTTCTTGAGCGGCTCTGCCATCACGACCCCGATGCGATGCCACCGGTGCGTGTTGTCGGGGCGCGCGAACACCATCACCGGCATCCGGGGGCCGAACAGAGCCGGCGGGCCCGGGTTGGAGACGGTGAGAGTTCCATGGAGCCGGAACATCGAGCCAAGACGGAACCCGTGCCGCTTCGCCGTAAGCGTCACGGCGCGCCCCATCGGCGTGACTTTCACGCTTGCCTCGGTCGTGTCGTCCACGGTGTACGGATATGTCCCCGCGTAGCCCGGAAACGTGGAACCAGAGCCGCACATGACGCTGTCACCCGCCTCGACCTGCGCCGAGCACCACCCGTTCGAGAAGGCGATCGAGTGAGCCACGGTGTCCGTGTTGTGGAACCAGATGTAGCTCTCGACCTGGGCGCTCAAGACCGTCGGTGACGGCCCACTCGCGGTCAGCTCGACCGTGTACGACGGTTGAAGCGCCGAGCTCGCGCCCGGGAAAAGGAGCACTCCCACAATCCCGAGGAGAGCCGCCTGCGCGATTAGCCACCGACGCCGGACCATGACGGGTTCGAGGTTAGCTCGCGTAGCTCAATTCGGCCAGGAGCGGGCCGGCTTCGGCCTCGACGTCGGCGAGCTGCTCGGGCTTGAGCTCCCGTTTCCAGCGGCCGATCGACGTGTCGCGGAAGTCGTCGAACGAGCGGTGCGCGGACGTGACGTTCGCGCCGAGGAACGCCGCGAGCTCGTCGGCGCAGCGGGAGAAGCTCTCGTAGCGGATCTCGAGGAGCCGCTCCCCGGCATTCGCGGAGCGCACCGCCTCGACGTACCGCCGCCACGCCCACGCACAGCGGCGCGCGTCGGAGACCTGCGTGAACTCCTCGCGCCGTTCCGGCTCGACCCAGAAGCGCGGCTGCGCGCCGTACGCGAGGCCTGCGTCGTCGCCGCCTTCGGTGCCGGCGCTGAGCCAGCCGCGCTCGAGCAGCGAGCAGACGACGTCGCGCCCGTCACGCAGCGCGTGCACCGCCTGTGCCTGCGGATACGCCTCGAGCGCCGCGGCGAGGACGTGCGACGTCTCCGGCGTCTGCTCGACGCCCCGCAGTCCCCGCGCGAGGCCGATCAGCCGCACGCGCTCGAGGATCGAGCGCAGCTCCGCGGCCGACGGCCGGTTCGGCAGCGCCGCTTTCCACGGCGTCACCTCGGAGAGGTCGACGAAGCCGGGGAGGCCCCCAATCGCGCGTCCCATGAACGTCGTCCCCGAGCGCGGGCAGCCGACGACGAAGACGAGCCGCTCCTCGTGTCCGCGCCGCGGCCGCTGCACGAGCGAGCGCTCGGCGACGCGCACCCCCGCGACGACGTAGTCGAATGTCTTCACAGCGCCTCGGGAAGCGAGTCCGGCACGAGCCCGAGACCCTGCCGCAGCGTCTCGATCAACTCCTGCGCGCGCGCGAGCAGCTCCGCGAGATCCCCGAGCTCGCCGCGCGGCACCTCGACCGTGACGCGCACGGGCGACCGGGCGGTGGAGGAGAGCGCGACCATCTCGAGCCCGTCCACCACGAGGCCGGTGACGTCGAGGTACTCGTCGCGGCCGAGACGCGTGCCCGGCGCGAACCGCACGTCGGCGCTGCGCAGCGAATCGGCGAGCACGCCGGCGTAGTGACCGGGAACGCGGACGGTCGCCTCGCCGCCCAGCAGACCGATCGCCACGGCCCAGCCGCCGTAGCCGCTGTCCGCTCCGTCCTGGCGCAGCACGGTCACCGCGCAGGAGCTCGTAACGCCGATCGGGTAGCGCTCGTCCATGCGCCGCAGCCTAGCCCCGGGCTTCGGACGTGCGCCGCTACACTGCGGCGCGCTTATGACCAGTGACACACTCCACGATCCCCGCCTCGAAGAAGGCGTCTGGACCACAGACCCCGACACCGGCGAGCTCGTCCCCGACTACGAGTCGACCTTCCCGACTATCGAGGAGGGCCAGGTCGTGAACGGCACGGTCGTGCGCGTGGACAAGGACGAGGTGCTCGTCGACATCGGCTACAAGTCGGAAGGCGTAATCCCCGTCTCGGAGCTCTCCATCCGCCGGTCGATCAACCCGGCCGACGAGGTCTCGGTAGGCGACGACATCGCGGCGCTCGTGCTCACGAAGGAAGACGCCGAGGGCCGGCTGATCCTCTCGAAGAAGCGCGCCCGTTTCGAGCTCGCCTGGAAGGCAATCGAGACCGCTCACGAGAACGGCGACCCCGTCACCGGCCGCGTCATCGAGGTCGTGAAGGGTGGTCTCATCCTCGACCTCGGCGTCCGCGGGTTCCTCCCGGCATCGCTCGTCGACATTCGCCGTGTGCAGGATCTCGACGAGTTCATGAGCCAGGAGCTCGAGTGCAAGGTCATCGAGCTCAACCGCTCGCGCAACAACGTCGTCCTTTCGCGCCGCGCCGTGCTCGAGGAAGAGCGCAAGGACCAGCGGCAGCGCATCCTCGACCAGCTCAACCCGGGCGACAAGGTCGAGGGAACGATCTCGAACATCGTCGACTTCGGCGCGTTCGTCGATCTCAACGGGATGGACGGCCTCATTCACATCTCCGAGCTTTCCTGGAGCCACGTCAACCATCCGTCCGAGGTGCTCGAGATCGGCCAGACGGTCAACGTGCAAGTCCTGGACATCGACCGCGAGCGCCAGCGGATCTCGCTCGGTCTCAAGCAGACCCAGAGCGACCCGTGGCAGCACGTGCTCGACAGCCATCACGAGGGAGACATCGTCGAGGGGACGGTGACGAAGGTCGTCACGTTCGGCGCCTTCGTCGAGATCCTCCCGGGCGTCGAGGGTCTCGTCCACATCTCCGAGCTCGCTCAGCACCACGTCGAGAACCCGCGCGAGATCGTCTCGCAGGGCGACAAGGTGAAGGTGCGGATCGTCGAGGTCGACGCCGACCGGCGCCGGCTCTCGCTGTCGCTCAAGGACATCAACGGCGAGCCGCTCAACGACATCTCCCCGAACGTCATCCCTGCGGATGAGCCTCTCGCCGACGACGAGGTTCCCGCGGCGGAGGCTCTCGAGGTTCCTGCGGTCGAGGAGCCGTCGGCCGAGGACGAGGTCGAGGTCGCGGTCGAGCAAGAGGCCGCCGCGGACGACGAGCCGGTGGCCGAGGTTGCGGTCGAGGAAGAGATCGCCGCGGTCGAGGAGCCGGTTGCCGAGGTCGCGGTCGAGGAAGAGACCGCCGCGGACGACGAGCCGGTTGCAGAGGCCCAGGCCGAAGAGCCTGCGGCCGAAGCCGATCCCGAGCCGTCCGAGGAATAACCATGCGGCCGCTCGCGGTCGCGCTGACGGGCGGCATCGCGGCCGGTAAGAGCGAGGCGCTGCGGGCGTTCGCGCGGCACGGCGCCGCGACGATCTCCAGCGACGCGCTCGTCCACGAGCTCTATCGCGACGACGAGGAGCTCCAGGCCGCGCTGCGCGACCGTTGGGGAGACGACGTCTTCGCCGACGGTGAGGTCGACCGCGCGGCGATCGGGCGGATCGTCTTCGCCGATCGCGACGAGCTCGCGTGGCTCGAGAGCGAGCTGCATCCGCGCGTCCGCGTAGCGACTGCCGACTGGCTCGAGCGGCAGACTGCCGAGGTGGCCGTCGCCGAGATTCCGCTTCTCTATGAGACCGGGGGAGAGTCGCGCTTCGACAAGGTCGTCGTCGTGACCGCGCCGGAGGAGATCCGCACCGAGCGGCGCGGCGACGTCACCGACCGCGAAGCGCGGCTCGTGCCGGAGGACGAGAAGGTGCGCCGCGCCGATTTCGCCTACGTCAACGACGGGACGCTCGAGGAGCTCGACGCGTTCGTCGCCGGAGTCCTCGAGGAGCTGACGGCTCCCTGAAACGCTTGCTCGTCGCGGTGGCCGTCGTCGGCGCGGCGATCGGCGTTCTTCTCTACCTCCAGAAGACGCAGCCGGCCTGGTACGCGCGGCTCACGCACCCGCTGCGCTACGAGAGCATCGTCCGCGGATATGCCCAACAGCGGCAGCTCGACCCGGCGCTCCTGGCGGCGGTGATCGAGACCGAGAGCAAGTTCGACCCCGAGGCGCGTTCGAGCGCCGGCGCGGTCGGGCTGATGCAGCTGACGCCGGAAACGGCCCAGGCGATCGCCTTGAACACGCATGGCTCGAAGTTCCGGCTCTCCGACCTCACGAACCCCGACATCAACGTCCGCTACGGCTCCTGGTACCTGCGGCGACTGCTCGACAAGTACCACGATGAGCGCCTCGCCCTCGCCGCGTACAACGCGGGGCAAGGGAACGTCGACGGCTGGATCGCTGAGCACGTGGGGATCCAGTTCTCCCAGACGCGGGCGTACGTGGACAAGGTCGAGAGCCTGAAAGCGCTGTACCGCCGCGTGTACGCGGGCGAGCTCGGCTACTGAGGCTTGAGTGAGGAGCTCGCCTTGGATAACCTCGCTGTATGCGGTGGATCGCGATTGCGGCGGCGCTTGCTGTCGTGGCGGGATGCGGGAGCTCGGGCAGCTCGCCCGCCAGCGGCACACCCAGCGTTGTCATCAGCGTCACCGGGGACGCTCCGCACGGGGCTAAGGTCACGTTCGGCCACTTCGGCTCGACGTACAACGGGAAGTTCCCGCTGCACGAGACGTTGCCCTACGTGGCCTACTTCAACTACTACGTCTCCGGCGAGCTCAAGGACGGCGGAAAGATCACGTGCGAGGTGCGCGTCGGGAGCGCGACGAAGGTCACGAATGCCGAGGGCGGGCAGCACAGCTGCTCCGCGGCGCTCAAGGGTGACGGCAAGGGGGGTTGGCACTAACCGAGGCGCTCGGCGAGCTCGTCGCTCTTGTGCGCGAGCGCGGTGAAACCCGCCTGGAGGAAGTCGTTCAGTCCCGCCGCGCCGAGCGTCCATGTCAGTAGCCGCCCGAAGCGCGGCGCGATGATCTGAGTCGACCCGAGACCCGCCGCGACCCATGTCCCGACGCAGCGGCTGCACGTGACGAGTTCCGCGAGCGCCTGCTCGAGGCCGCTGTCGGCGCGCTCCTCCAACGGCTCGCGAATCCAGCTCGTAACCGGATCCCGCGCGATCGTGCGCGCCGCCTTGAACGTCGCGAGGGAGAGCGCCGCGAGATCGAGCGCGCTGAACTCCTCCGGCTCGCGGTCGAGCAGATGGGAAAGCGCGCCCGCAGCCGCGAGACCGCCCGCGAAGGTGGCCATCAGCGCCGCGTACGCGCGATAGGGAGGACGATCGGGCATGGATACGCTTGTTCCCATGCCGCCGCTTCGTACAACCTCCGACTACCGCCCGATGGGCGACCAGCCGACGGCGATCGAAACGCTTGCGGCGAGCCTCGAGGCGGGGGAGCGCTACCAGACGCTCGTCGGCGCGACCGGCACCGGCAAGACGGCGACGATGGCGTGGACGATCGAGAAGATCGGCCGCCCCGCGCTCATCATCGCCCACAACAAGACGCTTGCGGCCCAGCTGTGCAACGAGTTCCGGGAGTTCTTCCCGCACAACGCGGTCGAGTACTTCGTCTCCTACTACGACTACTACCAGCCCGAGGCGTACGTCCCGCAGGCCGACCTCTACATCGAGAAGGACAGCTCGCGGAACGACGACATCGCGCGCCTGCGACTCTCTACGACTTCGTCGCTGTTCACCCGCAAGGACGTCATTGTCGTCGCGTCGGTCTCGTGCATCTACGGCCTCGGCTCGCCGGAGGAGTGGCGCGACCGGATGATCTACCTCGAGACCGGCGCCGAGCAGGACCGCGACCTGCTCCTGCGCAAGCTCATCGACTCGCAGTACGTCCGCAACGACACGGTGCTCGGGCGCGGCCGTTTCCGGGTGAAGGGCGACGTCGTCGAGGTGCAGCCGGCGAACCAGGAGACGGCGTACCGCGTCTCGTTCTTCGGCGACGAGGTCGAGCAGATGACGCACTTCGACCCGCTCACCGGCGAGGTGCTCGCGAAGCCCGACAACCTCTCCATCTGGCCGGCGACGGAGTACGTCACCTCCGAGCCGTCGATCGAGCGCGCCGTCGACGACATCCGCGCGGAGCTCAACGCGCAGGTCCGCAAGTTCGAGGACGAGGGGAAGCTCCTCGAGGCGCACCGCATCAAGCAGCGCACGGAGTACGACCTCGAGATGCTCAAGGAGCTCGGCTTCTGCAACGGGATCGAGAACTACTCGCGCATCCTCGAGGGCCGGGCCGCGGGCACGCATCCGTTCACGCTGCTCGACTACTTCCCGTCCGATTTCGTCGTCTTCATCGACGAATCGCACCAGACGGTGCCGCAGATCGGCGGGATGCACGAGGGCGACCGCTCGCGCAAGCAGACGCTCGTCGACTTCGGCTTCCGGCTGCCGTCGGCGCTCGACAACCGGCCGCTGCGCTTCGACGAGTTCCTCCGCAAGGTCCCGCAAATCGTGTTCGTCTCCGCCACGCCCGGCTCGTTCGAGCTTCAGAACTCGAAGGTCGTCGCCGAGCAGCTGATCCGGCCGACGGGCGTCGTCGATCCCGAGGTCGACATCCGGCCGACGAAGAACCAGATCGACGACCTCCTCGGCGAGATCCGCAAGCGTGAGGCCGCCGGCGAGCGCGTTCTCATCACGACGCTGACGAAGAAGATGTCGGAGGACCTGACCGACTACCTGCTCGAGTCGGGGGTCAAGGCGCGGTACCTCCATTCCGAGATCGACACGCTCGAGCGGATCCACATCGTCCGTGACCTGCGGCTCGGGGAGTACGACGTGCTCGTCGGCGTCAACCTCCTGCGCGAGGGCCTCGATCTGCCCGAGGTGTCGCTCGTCGCGATCCTCGACGCCGACAAGGAGGGCTTCCTCCGTGGCCGTACCTCGCTCATCCAGACGATCGGCCGCGCGGCGCGGAACATCAACGGCAAGGTGCTCATGTACGCCGACAAGGAGACGGAGGCCATCAGGGCGGCGCTCGACGAGACGAACCGCCGCCGCGCCGTCCAGCTCGCGTACAACGAGGAGCACGGGATCGAGCCCACGACGATCCTCAAAGGAGTTTCCGACATCGGCGCGCTGTTCCAGCTCGATGCCCCTCACGTGCCCGGCCGGCGCCGGCGCGGCGAGTTGAAGGTCGAGGGCATGTCGCGCGAGGAGCTCGAGAAGCTC
>JAWVDC010000115.1:0-38498 GCA_033857715.1 Gaiellaceae bacterium
CGCGCCCGACAGCGCGAGACTGTCGAAGTCGCTCCGGCGATACATCCGCGCCCGTCCGGGCCGGATCTCGGTCGCCGTCCTCGACTTCGTCACCGGCACGATGTACCGCTACGCGCCCCGCGAGAGGTTCGACGCGGCGAGCACGGTGAAGATGCAGATCCTCGGGACGGCGCTCTGGCATAAGGAGCGCGCGCACAGCTGGCTCACGCGCGACGAGCAGCTCGAGGCGAAGCGGATGATCGAGGAGAGCGACAACGACGAGGCCACCATCGTGTGGGATGCCGACGGCGGGGCTCCCGCTGTCCAGCGCTTCGACGATCGCGTCCCGATGCTCGACACGACCGCGAACGCCGCCTGGGGCCTCACGCAAGTCACCGCGGAGGACGAGGTGCGTCTCCTACGCCGCTTCGTCACGCCGAACTCGCTCCTCGGCGCTCGCGCCCGCGCCTTCGCGCTCGATCTGATGGAGCACGTGACGTCGTCGCAGCGTTGGGGCGTGTCGGCAGGCGTTCCGGCGGGAGTGACCGTCGCGCTCAAGAACGGCTGGCTGCAGCAGCCGTCGACCGAGTGGACGGTGGCGAGCATGGGTTGGATCCACGGCGCCGGTCGCGACTACGCAATTGCCGTGCTCACCGACCGAAACGAGACCGAACGCGCGGGGATCAGAACGATCCAGGGCGTCAGCCGGCGCGTCTTCGCGAGCCTGAAGAAACGCTGAGAAGCGATGGTTCCCCGCCCACGCGGGGTACCGCATCGACCAGAATGGCCACGTCCATGAAGGTCTTCCAGCACGAGACGCGCCTTCGCACCGCCGGAGGGCTCACCGTGACCGACATCACCGAAGAGGTGCAGGCGGCGGTCAAGGAGAGCGGGGTCACCGACGGGATCGCGTGCGTCTACTCCCCGCACACGACGTGCTGCGTGCGCGTGAACGAGATGGAGACCGGCTTCCTCGAGGACTTCACGAACCTCCTGAAGCAGCTCGTTCCGCACGACACGTACTACGCGCACGACGACTTCGACCGGCGCACCGAGAACATCTGCCCCGAGGACATGGATCAGGGGAACGGCCACTCGCATTGCATGGCCATGCTGCTCGGAACGGCCGGCGAGTCGGTCCCCGTGCGCGACGGCGAGCTACAGCTCGGGACGTGGCAGCGCGTCCTCTTCATCGAGCTCGACCGCGAGCGCGACCGCCGCTGGCTCGTCCAGGTCGTCGGCGCGTAGCGGCTACGGGCCGAGCCCGGCATCGAGCCGGGTCGCCGCTGCCTGAGCAAGGCTCTGCACGTCCGAAGCCTGGAGCGCCTGCCCGGTGCCCGTGGTCTCCCCGATGACGAACTCGCCGGCCTGGCCCTGCGACAGCGTCACGACTACATACGACGGATTGGTACCGCCATCAACGAGGAACGCGGTCGCGTTGTCCCCCACCGCACTCACGTCGACAGGCGCGCCCGGGCCGAATTCCCCGGCGAGGAGCGCTCTCACATACGCATTGACGTACGTGGCCTCCGTCGCGGTCGGCCACCAGCCGACGATCTGTTCGAGGAGCTGGTCGTACGGCCCCGCCGGCTGCATGAACACGAGGTACGCGGAGAGCGCCGGCCTGAACGCGACGTATTGCTGGAGGGCGACGGCGGCCTTCTTGGCAACGTCACGGGGCTGGAGGATCAGCGTCGACAGGTCCGGGGCTCCCGGCGCTTGTTCGGCTTGAGGCGCGGGAGGAAGCGTCAGCGCGGTCCCCGACAGGTGCCCCGCGAGCATCAGCTGGAGACGGCGATTCAGCAGGCGCAAGAGGTGTGGCGCAACAGCCTTGGCCGACTTCGCAGATCCCGCGGTGACCGTCAGGTCGAGCACGTACCGCCCCACGAGCACCTGCTCGTCGAGCTTGTCGATCGGATTGAGGCCGGGCGCAGTCCAGGTGAAGAGGAAGGCAAAGCTCTTCTGCCCCACCCCCGGCGCCGCGAGCTTCTTCGCCGGGGCACCCGGCTGGGTCGCGGGGAGGGTGGAATCCACGTGCTGCCAGCGCGCGTATCCCTTCGCCGCGGCGGCGCGAGTCTTGTACTGCTCGACGCCGGTACGAATCTCCATCACTCCCGTGCTGCCACGGAACGCATCGCCGTAGTCGAGGGCGTAGCGAGCGATGCCGCCGCGCGCCTTGAAGGCGTCGTCGGTGACGAGAGCACGGAGATCGACGAACTGGAGCCCGACGTCACGCCTCAAGATCGCGCCCGAGCCGTACTGGAGCGGGAGCGATGCCCCCGCCGGGCCCAGCTGATGCTTCCGCAGCGGGACGAGGGGGAGCCGGATCCTGACGGACGTGTGGCTGCCCGATGCGGTTGTCGCCGGCAGGAGAACCGCAGCCGCAAGGACCGCAACGAGAGCGAGGCGTCTAATACTCATGGGGCCACACTACGGGCTCCGACGCTCCGAGTCACTAACGCACAGACCAGGGGCGCCGTGGAGGCGCCCCGTGAATACGCTCGGGAGGGAACGAATTCTGCTTCTCTCGTATCCCCCGCTGGCGGTTCGAAACCTCTGCTCAGTGGCCGTTTACAGAAACGTGCATGTAGTCCTTCGTCGAGCCTGACCAGAGGCCGCCCCATCCCCAGCCGACCGTCGCGAACGTCTTGCGATAGATCCCGGGCGTGATCATCCCCGGCCGGACGTTCGAGCGATCCATGTACGAGATCGCGGTCTTGTCGCGCGTCATCCCGCAGCCGACGTAGGGGTTCTCACGCGGGTCGAGGTCGATCGCCTCGCCGTACGCGTGCATCGACCAGCTCGTTCCCTTCGTGTTCCCGTTGCACGGCGACGGGACGGCATCGCGGCACTCGAACGACGCGGTCACATCGCCGCTCTGGCTCGGAGTCGGCCCGTACACCGCGTCGAACGACATCACCCGGATCGGGAAATGCAGCGCGTACAGCTCCCGGAACGCCTTCGTAACTTGCCCGGTGACGGCCTCGTTGATGACGATCTGGCCGAGGTGCGCGCGGTGGTCGAAGCCCCAGTGGGGCGCCGTCAGGATGCGGAGCCGGTACGGCATGACCGGGCAGCCGGGATGCCATTGGCCCGAGCTCTGCAGCATGTGCGCCTGATGGCGCGTGAGCTTTGTCACGCCGGGCCGGAGTGTGGTGGTCGCGGCGGTGCTCGTCGCGGCCGCGGCGGACATGAGAGCGGCAGCGAGAAGGATGGCCCCGGTCTTCATCGCGGTCCATGGTGCCAGCGATCGGACTTGACCGCAGAAACGCGCGAGGCCGCCCCGAAGGGCGGCCTCGTACGTCATTCAGGAGTGCCAGCGCTAGCCGGTGATGGTGATCGTCCGTGGAACGATCGTCGTCCCCGGCGTTCGGTCGGACGTCAGCTTCGCGTCCGAGTGCCACGTGCCGACCTCCCCGCCGAAGATGTCGAACGGGATTGTCACCGACCCGCCCGGCACCGGATCGCCCATTACGACCTCATACTCCGAGCCGTTGGCCGGAGCGGACGGGATGTTGATGCCGCTCGTGCCGTCCCGGTTCTCCGCACCCCAGTTCTGGCCGGAGTCCGGATCGCCCGAGCCCGCGTTCCCGAGACCGGGACCGTCGCCCGGGAAGGTCGGGTTCGGGCCGTACGAGAAAGTGATTCCCTCGCTCGCGGGCCCAACGCTGGCGCCCTTCTGGATCTTGATCCAGATCTCGAACGAGTGCGTCGTCGCATTGCCGAAGTTCTTCACGCCGTCCCAGTCGACGACGATCCAGCCGTTGTTCGCGTCGGCGCTCAGGACGGAGATCCTGATTGCGCCGCCGGCGGACGGGTTGAGGTCAGTCCACAGCGGAGCGATCGTGTTGTTCGGCCGGGCCGCGTTCGGGAAATGCTGCGGCGAGAAGACGATGTCTCCGCTGTCGCCGCCGCCGACCACGACGTAGCCGTTCGACACGACGCCGATCCTCGTGTACGGCTCCCCGCCGTAATAGAAGGTCGGCACGTTGAAGTTCGAGATCGTGTCGTCGCCGACGCCGGCGATCGGGCTGATGCCGAGCAGCGCCGTCGACAGGTAGCCGCCATCGGGGCCATTGCCGGTGATGTCGTCGATCGAGTTGACCGCCGGCGCCGAGGCCCCGGTGAGTAGGCCACTCCACTTGAGGCCCCACTCGACGCCGAACCCATTAATGATCGTCTGGCCGGGAGCGCCGATGTTCTTGTAGATCAACGGCCTACCGTCCTCGCGCGGGGTCACCGTGAGGTGCGCGTTGGCATCGGCGTTCCCGAGGTTCTGCGCGGTAACGGTGCAGTGCGTGTGGCCGGGCCTCGCGAAGCTCAGCGGCACCGCGCAGGTCTGCGACAGCGTCACGTCGCCCTGCTTCTTCACGAAGGCGACCGGGATCGTGACCACGGTCCCACCATTCGCCGGAACGAGGTTGATGCGGGCGACGTACTGCCCGTTCGCCACGTCCGGGGCGTGGATCTTGATCGCGAACGTCAGCGACTTGTGCTTGTCGATGGTGAAGGGGTGGTTCGCCGTGCCGACCGTGATCTTGACGCCGGCCGGCTGCGTGATCTGGACCTTGAGCTTCTGATTCACGTTTGTGACGTTGAGTGCCGTCCGGTGCGTGACCACGTCGCCCGAGAACGTCGTCGCGTCGATGCTCGGGATGTTCAGGTTGACGCGATGGAGCTGGTCGGTGCCCGCC
Source organism: Gaiellaceae bacterium (assembly GCA_033857715.1). Taxonomy (GTDB): domain Bacteria; phylum Actinomycetota; class Thermoleophilia; order Gaiellales; family Gaiellaceae; genus Palsa-739. The sequence continues at coordinate 4,674 of JAWVDC010000115.1, forward strand.
GCGACGAAGTGGGCGTACGTCTCGTTGAACACGAGGGTCGGGTGGATGGCCCGGTCGGCCTGGATCCGGCCCGCGCCCATGTCGAACGGATCGGCCGGCGTGACGCCGTCCTCCTTCACGACCGCCTGGGTCGAGGACGTCATGAGAGCCGACTTGATCTCCTCCGGCGTCCAATCCGGGTGAACCGCCTTGACGAGCGCGGAGACCCCGGCGGAATGCGGGCTCGCCATCGAGGTGCCCGCGATCGCCATGTAGAGGTTGCCGGCCGGGCCGTTGTCGGCCGTCGTCTGATCAGGCTGCGGCGTGGTGCCCGCGAGCACCTGGACCCCCGGAGCCGTCACGTCCGGCTTGATCCAGTCACCCTCAGGCCCGCGCGACGAGAACGAGGCCATCACGTCGGCCTGTCCCGGCCCGGCGGTGCCTTGATCCCACGTCGCCATGACGTTCGTGTGCGAGGAGACGAAGTTCGCGATCGCGTTCGAGTTGAACTGCGTCTGGATCGCCGGCAGGTAGTGGTTGTCCGACTCGAGGTCGGTCACGGCCGCCGACTGGTTGTAGAGGATCATGCCGGCGGCTCCGCCCTGCAGGACCCTGCGGCCCTTGTCGGCGCGACCGTTCGTTCCGCGCGCGCAGATGACGACCGTGCCGGTCGCGGCACCTGGCGCGAGGTCCGACTGGCAGGCCGCGTCCTCCGTGCCGCCGCCGGCCTTCGGCAGCGTGTTCGCGAGCACGACCGGCGTCTCGGAGGAAATGCCGTTCGTCAGCGTGACGCCCTGAACGTCCAGCGTCGCGCCGCCATCGGCGGTGAGGTGGAGCGTGGAGCCGAAGTTCCGCGGGCCCGACGAGGCGCCGACGGTCGTCACCCACGGGCCACCATGCTCGGCCGTCGCCGCACCCGGTCCGCTGTTGCCGGCCGATGCGTTGACCGAGATCCCCGCGTTCGTCGCATCGAGGAACGCGAGCTCGACCGGGTCGCTGTACGGCTGCGCGCCACCCGAGATCGAGAAGTTGATCACGTTGACACCGTCGGTGATGGCCTGCTGGACCGCGGCCACGGAGTCGGAGCCGTAGCAGCCATGCGCGAGACAGACCCGGAACATCTCGACGTGCGCTCCGGGTGCGATGCCGCACACGGGACCACGCTCGACGCCGTAGAGCGGAGCCGAGGACACGCAGTCGCCGGCGGCGGTCGTCGTCGTGTGCGTGCCGTGACCCTCGGAGTCACGCGGCGAGCACACGTGTGTCGTGTCGTTGCAGAACTCCTGTCCGTCGGTGGTGTTGCTCGCCATGTACGTGGCGGTCTTCGCGTAGGCGCCGATGAGCTTGTTGTTGCAGGCGAAGGTCGGGCCCAGGTGGGCGACATCGCTGCCGTTGCCGAACTGGCAGCCCTTCAGGCCGCCGGCGGGAGCCGAGATGCCGGCCGCCGAGAGCATCGGATGCTCCGGCCAGATGCCGGTGTCGATGACGCCGACGACGACGTTGCTCCCCGCGGTGGGAGAGCCGCCGAGCCTTGGCCAGACACTCGTCGCGCCGAGGAACTCGGTGTTGTCGTCGAGCGGCTGGTTGAGGGTGTCCGTCTGCACGGCGGCGACCCCCGGAATGCTCAGGAGCGTGGCGATCGAATTGGCCGGAACGCGGGCCGCGACGCCGCCGTAGACCCTCTCGAACCAGTACCCGATGTCCGCCGATGGCACGGCGTCCCGGACGCTGGAGTTGAGCGTCTGAATCCTCTGATTGGCGTACGCCTCGTACGCCCCAACGGCCAGCCGGTTCGCCGTCAAGGACTTACCGGTGACGCTCGGGCTGGTCGCCGCGAGCCCGTCGACGCCGCCCGTGTACGAGGCCGTCGGATCGACGTCGTACTTGATCATCACGTTGACCAGGTTCGAGCCGGTCTGCCCGAGCAGCTCCGACGACGTTTGCGCCAGCCGTCCGGATGCACTCTTCGAAACGCTGATCGTGTTGAGCAGCGAGATCCCTTGTTCGCTCGCTGCCAGCGGCTGTTTCGCGCCGCTTGCCCCTGCCGCTGTCGCGAGCAGCAGGCCGACTAGCACGAGCGCGGCCGCGACACCTTTCGGCGCGAGCCTGAATGGCAAAGCCATGTTTCGTTCCCCCTCTTGATCGCAGACCCCGGGAGGTCCGCCGCCGCTGGACACCAGTGACTTCCTCGAGCCCTCCCCCTTTACTCGCCCGATTCTTGTGAGGTCGGCACGAGAAGTCAACCCGCCCCTCGCGCCGCTGCATCAAGGGGCTACGTCCTCATTGAGGGCAGCACGGCGATCGCCTTCGTCCACCAGTACCTGCGCGAGCAGGGCTAACGTCCACAAGCCGGTGTCGATGGAGACGAAGCTGATCCTGGTCGAAGGGAACCCGTTCACGGGCAAGTCGACCCTGTCGGAGCACATCACCCAGCAGCTCGCCCTGAACGGACACACGGCGGAATGGGTGTCCGAGGGAGCGATGTTCGATCAGCACTTCCCGCAGTCCATCGCGGTAATGGACGCGGGAGAACCGATCTCCGACGAGCTGCTGTGGTCCGAGTGGACGGCGTTTGTGGAGACGGTCGAGCGCAGCCCGGCGATCTTCGTCGTCGATGCCGCGGTCTCGTACGCGGCGGTGTATCCGCTGCTCATCGACGACCATCCCCCCGCCGCAATAGACGGGCTGGTCCGCAGGGTGGGCGAGCTGTTGGCGCCGCTGCGGCCACGCATGATCTACCTGCGGGGCGACCAGGATCAGCTCGCGCGGGCGAGCATCGCCGCGCGCGGTGAGAGGTGGGAGAAGCAGATGATCGATCAGTCCGATTCCACCCGCTACCAGCAGGCGCGCGGCCGCTCCGGGCTCGAGGCGGCGATCGCCCTGGCCGAGGAAAGCCAAGACCTGATGGACGTCGTGCTCGACAAGGCCGGCTGGCCGATGCTCACCCTCGATGTGACGGGACCGGGAGTCGACCGGGAGGCGAACCGGCGCGCGGCGCTGGACTTCCTCCGGATCCCCGAAGTTGCGGTTGAGACGGCGGCGCTCTCGGAGCCTCTCTCCGCGTACGCAGGCACGTACGTCGAAGACGACCCGGCCGCCCCGATGGGGCCTCTCGAGGTGCGAATCGAGGGCGATGAGCTCGTGATCTTCACGGCGGGACAGCGGTTCGCCCCCCTCGTCCCGGTATCCGGGACTCGCCTCCATCTGCGCGGGAACCCGATCGACGTCGACTTCGAGGTGGAGGACGGCCGCGCGACGCGGGTGGTGCTCGTCTTCCCCAACGGCCGAACCCGGGCCCACCACCGTGCGTGACGGCGACAGGGTGACCGAGGCCTGCGCTCATCACCTTTCCAGATCGCGCGCAACGAGTGCCCAACGATTGATTGCTTGACTAATGGAGGCGGTGGGAATCGAACCCACGTCCGCAGCCGCACCGGCTGAGCGTCTACAAGCGTAGGTGCAACTTTGATCTCACTCGCCGGCTGGAGTGCACCGCCCTACCGACGAGCCAGCCCTCCTTTAGGTGTCGCGCTTCGGGCGAGTGGCTCTCCCTAGGCGCCGAGCCCGTTGGTTAGCGCCAGCTCCGAGCCACGGGCCCAGCCCGGAGGGGCGTCGCTAGCTAACTAGGTTAGGCAGCGAGTGCGAGATCGTTCTTCGCATTTGGTTTTTGCCGGTGGATTTACGAGGCCGACCGGCGACCTCGGCTTGCAGCTCATCCGGATGGATCGACCACGTCGAAGCCAGGTCGCCCCCGTATGTTGTGACCGCATTGTAGCCGTGCTCGGGCCGAGCTCTAGCGCCAGCCTCTGGGCAACTTCCGCAGGTTGACCGGCGGGATGCTCGGTGGGCGGCGCCGACGAGCGAGCGCGTAGGCCGCTCCAACGCCCGCGAGCCCGATCACCACCGCGATGGGGATCTGCGCCGGATCGCGGACAGCCTTCACGCAGTGGACGTAGATCAAGAGGGTGGAATTGGGAGAGCAGTATCCGGATGTGTTGACAGAGCGGTCGAGCGGAAAAGCGCCCACGAACCCGGCTCCCAAAAGGGTCACCACGAGGATCAGGACCGCAAGCCCCCGCCGCGGGGAACGAAACGCGGCAGCGAGCGCGAACCGGCTCAGCGGAGGGCCACCCTCTCGCGAACTCGGCCCGGGAGATCCCGCGCAGGACGGCGCCTGCCCGCGACGACGAGAGCCGTTCCGAGGCCAACGAGCCCGAGCAGAACGGCGATCGGAGTCTGGAACGCGTACCGGCTCGGGAGCGTGCACGAGGTCAAGGGGCCTGTGGGCGAAGCACGTCGCGGCCAGCACCGGTCAGACGGGCCCAGATGGTTGGGGTTGTTGAGCGGGGTGCCGCCGAACCATGCGCTCAAGCCGATCGAAAGCACCGCGATGACGATCGCGAGCATCTGCCGCGCGGAGCGGAGAGCCACCGCGAGCACGAACGGCCGCACCGCCACACGCCCCGCGCCGCGTGTAGGACGAAGCGCGCGCCGCGCGCGAGCCCGACCCGCGGCGGCGGGGGCCATCTTGAGGGCGACGTAGGTCAGTCTGAGACCGACGAGACCGAGCACCTGGGCGACCGGGAACTGCCACGGGAGTTGATGCAACGCGCACCGGTAAATCGGCGACGTGTGGATGCCGTCTGCTGGGCTCGGCGTCGCGACGCAGTGTCCGCCGACGAGGTAGCCGTCCATCGCCATGGATAGCTTCGTGACGTAGACGGCTCCCCCGATCGCGAGCGGCCCGCCGACGATCAGGAGCATCCTCCTGAGCCGCCCAACCGCTGCGAGCGCGAATCTCCTCATCGACTCGAAAGTATGAGCCGGGACAGCGGCGACAGCAAGAGCCGCCCCGCTTCTCTCACGACTTACTTAGAGACGCCGGCTCAGTGCGTGTCCTCGTGGAACAGCGTCGTGCCGGTGAGGTTCACCGTCCCGGCGAGCAGCGTCCCGAAGAACGAGCCGCTCGGGATGTTCACGATCGCGCCCGGCGCGACGACCGTCATGTACGCGTGCGCGCCGCCCGCGATGACGATAGCGCCCGTGCCGTTGAAGCTCGAGTCGACGTGGAGATTCGCCACCGCGTTCGTCGTGTTGACGATGTGGCCGCTCGCGCCCGTGATTCTGCCCGTGAGGTGGATCGTGACCGGGCCGCTCACCGAGAGCTTCGTTCCCGACGCGAGCGCGATCATGTGGAAGCAGTACGTCTTGCTCGCGAGCTTGACCGTGCCCATCTTGACCGTGAGGTTCCCCGTCGTCGCCGAGTAGCTGAACGTGCCGCCGCTGATCCCCGTCTTCGTGCTGAAGGGGGCGCACGCGCTGACGCTCGGACCTGAGACAGGCGTCGACGGCGAGTTCTGCGTGACGGTTCCGCCGACGGTTCCCGAGACCGTCGCGGTCGTGCCGGCGCGGACGTCGCCACTGACGTTCGCCGTCGAGGTGACCGTCACCGCGTCCTGCGTCGACGTCCCGCTCCCGGAGAGAACGACTCCGCCGAGCCAGAGAGGACCGTTGGTCAGGACGAATGCCGAAGTGCCGTGGTTCGCCGAGCCGTACGGGCCGGCCGACGAGTCGAAGCTGTCGATCTTGCCTCCCGACGTCTTCACCGACACGCCGTTGAGACCGACGAGCCCGACCGGGGCCACGTGCAGCGTCCCGTCGTTGTACGTGATCGTGTAGTTGCCGGCGAGATCGGTGCTCGGACCGTCGACCGCCTGGCTTGGGACGATCGCGTAGTCGCCGCTCGCCGCGCCCGCGGCGGCGCCGGCGCTCGTCAGCGTCACTCCCGCGACCGAGTCGGAGCCGACGAGGCCCGAGGCGGTGAACGCCGTCGTCCCGAGGTTGAGGGCCTGGGCGTAGAACTTCTGGCGGTCGTTGGCCGTGATCGAGAGCGCGGCCTTGTTCACCGCGAACGTCCGCTGCACCTGTGGCGCCGCGTTGTAGTCCGCGTCTCCGGCCTGATCCGCCTTCACCGTGCACGAGCCGGCGCCGGTGAAGTGGACGATTCCCCCGACGATCGAGCATGCGCCCGACGCTTGGTAGGAGACCGCAAAGCCCGACGACGCCGTCGCGCCCGGATCGAGGTCGACATCGCCGTACGTGTGGTCGGCCGGCGTCGTGAACGTGATCGACTGGTTGAGCTTCGACGCGGTCACACTCTCGGTCGCCTGCGTCGCCGCGTTGTAGTTCCCGTTGCCGGCCTGGTCGAACTTGACGGTGCACGTTCCCGTGCCGCTCGTCATCGTGAAGTGCGCGACGGTGTTCGTGCAGGCGCCGGAGCTCGAGAAGGAGACCGTGCCGCCCGGCGCGTTCGCATCGACGTCGAACGACGAGTTGTACGGAGCGGTCGACGGAGCGGCGGTCGTGACGTTGATCGACTGGCTGGCCTTTTGCGCCGTCACGACCTCGGTCACTTCGGTTGCCGCGTTGTAGTTCGTGTTGCCGGCCTGGTCGTACGTGACGGTGCAGCTCGTCGTGCCGCTCGTCATCGTGAAGTTCGCGCCGGTGTGCGTGCAGCCGCCCGACGCGCCGTACACGATCGGGTTGCCGGAGTTCCCGCCCGTCGCAGAGACGGAGAAGCCCGTGCCGTAGACGGCGCTCGCGGGAGCGTGGACGGACACGTGGATCGTCTGGTTCGCCTTCGACGAGTTCACGGGGTCCGTGAGCTGCGGGGCGGCGTTGTAGTTCGTGTTCCCGGCTTGGTTGTACGTGACCGTGCACGCGCCCGTGCCGGTGATCGTGTACGTGGCGCCGCTGTTCGTGCAGGCTCCGGAGGAGCCGTAGGCGATCGCGTTCCCTGAGCCTCCGCCCGTCGCGGCGACGGTGAACTGGTCGTCGACGACCGCCGATGCCGGTGCGTGCTGGGTGATGACGATCGTCTGATTCGCCTTCGAGACCGTCAGCGAGTTCGAGCCGTTGGCCGGCTGGTAGTTGACATCGCCGGCGAAGGACGCGCCGACGCCGGTCGGGTACGAGCCGGCGTTGATCCCCGCCAGGCTGGCGTTGTTCAGCGTGGCCACGCCGTTCACGTCGGTCGTCGCGCCGCCGACGCTCGAGCCGTTCAGCGTGAAGCTCACCGTCTTGCCCGACACGCCGCTGCCGCCGGAGGTGAGCGTCGCCGTGAGCGTGGTCGTGCCGCCGTAGGTTCCGGTCGCGCTCGCGGCGGCCAGCGTCGTCGGGGCCGACGGCGAGACGTCCTGGAAGCACGTCTGAACGGACGAGAGCGACGGCGTCGCCGCCGGGTTGGACGTCGACAGGAACGCCTCGTACCGGACGTAGCGGAAGCCGTTGAACTGGCTGAGGTCGGCGCCGGTCGTCGTGAAGAACGTCGCCGCGGTCCCGCCCGGGCCGACGTAGTTCCATGGGCCGTACTGGCTGTTGCTCGCCGCGACCTGGAACTTCACGCCGGTGCTCGCCGGCGTGGTCGCCGTCCACGAGAGCGTCGTCCAATGCGGCGAGCTGCCGACAGCCGGGTTGGCGTCCTTGACGGACGAGACAAACGTGCCCGAGGAGCCGAAGCCGGGGTTGATGTACGTAACGAAGTTCATGTCCCGGCCGCCGGCGGTCGTGTCGGCCGTCCACGACGAGCCGCTGTTCGACGACGTGACCCGCTGCCCGCTCGTGTACGGATTCGTTCCTTGGACCGAGCTCGTGCAGCTGCAGGTGTAGACGACGCTGCCGTTTGCGAACGAGCTCGCAAGCCGGAAGACGAAGGCATAGCGGGTACCGGCCGTCACCTGGAGCGGCGTCGTGAGCGTGAAGGTCTTCAAGCCGCCCGCGCCGCCGTCGTTGAAGCCGGCGAGCGTGGCGGTGGCAAGGTCAGCGCCGGTCGGTACCGGCGTCACGCCGGTCGTGGCGCGGATGGAGAGCGTGACGTTCGGGCTGTTCGCGGTGCAGTTGCTGCAGAAGAACTCGACGTCGACGCGCTTGAGCTTGCCCGAGACGGTCGGGGTGAACGTCTGGCCGGCCCAGCTCGTGTTCGTGAAGGTGAAGCCGGTCGGGTCGACGACCCGGTTCTGCGCGCCGGTGTTGTCCGGTGACGCCAGCTGGACGACCCCCGGGCTCCCCGTCAGGTCGCAGTTCGTCGGCACGCCACGCTGGAACGCGGCCTGCGAATTGTCGGTGAAGCAACCGCTCAGGGGCGCCGCGGTCAACGCGAAGTTCTGCGTCTTCGTGCCGCCGCTGGGCACGACGAGCGTCGCGGCCGACCCCTCGTTGTAGCCGGCCTTGTCGGCGAGCAGGCTCGGATACGTCCCCGCGGGGACGGAGAAGGAGTAGTTCCCGCTCGCGTTCGTCGTCGTCGTCCTGCTCCCGAGAGTCAGGGTCGCTCCCGAAACGGGGTTGCCGCCCGCGGTGACAGTGCCGGACAACGTCCCGTTCCCGATCGGCGTACAGCCGGGATAGTGGAACGAGCCGATGCGCGTGAGGTCGTTGAGCCCGTTCGTGGCGTAGTACTCGCCCGTCATCCAGAACTCGCAGCCGTTCGGGTCGAGCTCCATGCCGGCGTAGTCGCCCCAGCGGACACAGGCTGAGCCGCCGCAGTTGCCGCTCTGCGCGCCGGTGCCCGCGATCAGGGTCGACTCGGTTCCCAGCGTGTTCGCGGGATCGCCCGCGAGGCGGCCGTTGTACATGATCAACGGGTTCGTCGTCGCGTTCGACTTCGTGTACGTCATCGCCATGTCGCCGAGGCGGTCGATGGCAAGCGCAGGCTGGAAGCGGAAGAACGTGTTCGCGCTTTCCGGATCGAAGGTCGAGCCCTGCGTCGTGTTGGCCGCGACCGTGCCGCCCGTGACGTTCGCTTGGTACCAGCGGACGGTCGCGTTCCCACCGGTGGGGGCCGCAGGACTGCACGTGTTGTTGGCGCTCACTCCACGCTGGACCGTGTGCGCAACCCAGACCGACTCGACCCCGCCGAGGTTCGTGTACTGCGGCGCCGCCATCGCGCGGATCTCGAGGGTGTCCGCGGCGTTCGCCGGCGTCAGCGCGTTCGCCACCTCCGCGTTCGGCCAGCAGTTCGGCGCGAGCTCGTTGAACGGGCCGGTGAACGTCGAGGTCGTGATCTTGTCCCAGTTGACCTGGAACTTGTAGATCTGCACGCCGTTGACGAGGTTCCACGTCGAGACGAAGTACTCGGGGCTGCCAACGGGCGGCGCGCCGGCGGCGAGCTTCGAGTTGGCCGGGATGACGGTGAAGTCGGTCGGATCTCCGGCGAAGTCGACGACCGACACCTGCGGGGCGCCCGCGTACATCTGCTGCTTGTTCAGCGCCCACACGTGGTAGCCCTGATACGAGCCGGTGGCCGCGTAGTCGAACATGTTCGCCGACATGTAGATCCCGTCCGGCCAGACGCCGAACTTCGGATAGTCGCCGAGCCCGCCCGGATCGATGATCGAGTAGAAGTTCCATCCGCCGTTGACCGGGTCACCGGTCTTCGAGACGGCGAAGCACTGGTAGACGGTCTGTGGGGTGACGTTGCCCTGTGCGTCGAGCTTGAAGGCGAAGTCCGTGATCATCCAGCGGTCCTCGTACGAGTCGTAGAGGACGACGGGGTCGCCGAAGTTGTCGGTGTCGCAGAGGTTCCCGAAGTTGCCTTGGCTCATGAACGTGTCGAAGCTGAAGGCCGCGACCCGGCTGCCGGTCGACTTGTTGTAGATGCCGATCGACGTGTTGATCGTCTGGATGTAGTACGTCGGGCCGACGTCGCCGTTCTCGTCGGGCGGATGCCCTTGGCCCCAGTTCGCGTTGTCCAGACCGTCGAAGGACGAGTCCGCGGAGGGCGAGGCCGTGTTCGTCTGGACGGAGGCCGTCCGCACCATGTCGCGCTGCGCGAGCTTCGCGGGCATGTCCGCGTCCGGGCTGACGTCGGCGGCGTCGCCCGCTTCTTCCTCGTCACCACCGGCAGGAGCGAGCGGATCCTCGTGCTCGGGGCGCTCCTTCTTGACGATGACGCTCTTGAGCTTCTTGACGTTGAAGACGGCGCTGTGCGCGCGCGTGAGGAAGAGCTCGTGAGGCTTTCCGTGGGAGCGCGGCGCCATGGCGGGAGCCGTGACGCTTCCCTTCCTCGCCGCAAGGCCGGCAGCGTTGCGCGACGCGCCTGCGATCGTCTGCGGCACCGGGGAAGCCGTCCGCTGTGTCGTCCCGCCGAGCACGCTCGCCAGCACGACGCCGACGACCGCCAGCGCAAAAAGCAGACCGAGACTCGGCCTTGATGTGAACCGCCGCATGGCAAGAGAGTAGGCCATTTTTGGCGAAACCGCGCCTACCGGCCGAGGGATTTCAGCTCACGCTCGATCTGCCGCTTCGCGTCGCGCGCGGCGATGTCGCGACGCTTGTCGCGGAGCTCCTTGCCCTTCGCGAGCGCGAGCTCGACCTTCACCTTCCCGCCCTTGAAGTACAGGCGCGTCGGCACGACGGTGAAGCCCTTCTCCGCGACGCCTGAAGCAAGCCGCTCGAGCTCTTTGCGATGGAGGAGGAGCTTCCGCGGACGGTCGGGATCGTGGTTCGCGCGGTTCCCCTCGGTGTACTCGGGAACGTGCAGGCCGAGGAGCCAGCCCTCGCCGCCGCGCACTTCGGCGTATGCCTGCTGCAGCGTCGCCTTGCCGCCGCGCAGCGACTTGACCTCGGTCCCCTGCAGGACGAGGCCGGCCTCGAACCGGTCTCCGAGGTGGTACTCGTGACGCGCGCGGCGATTCTCGACGATGAGCTTCTCGGCGCTGTTGCTTGCGGGGGGCATGGGGGCCAAGTGTAGGGTCGAGCCCGTGGAAATCTCCCTCGAGGCCATTCAGGAAGCCGGATCGCACGGCTTTCCCGGCCTGCTCGGGATCGAGTTCGAGATGCCCGGCGACGGAGTCATGCGCGGGCGGCTCACGATCGAGCAGAAGCACATGGCGCCGAACGGCTACCTCCACGCGGGCACGGTCGTCGGCTTCGCCGATTCGGTCGCGGGGTACGGCTGCATCCTCAACCTGCCGGAGGGCGCGACGGGGTTCACGACGATCGAGCTGAAGACGAACTTCCTCGGCAGCGCGCTCAAAGGGACGATCGAGTGCGAGGCGCGCATGGTGCACGGCGGCCGCACGACGCAGCTGTGGGACGCGACCGTGACCGACGCGGCCGGGAAGACGCTCGCTCTCTTCCGCTGCACGCAGCTCGTGCTCTATCCGCGGGTGTAGGGAACCGCGAACCCGGCAACCTCGAAGAGAACCGAGGAAACGGAGGTCAGCATGAAGTTGCAGTTCATCCCGACGAGTGTCCACAGCGCCGTCGACCACGTCGTCGGGCCCGCGCTCGTTCTCGCGCCGACGCTCCTCAGGCTCGGCAAGACGAGCCCGGAAGGGATCGTCGCGCGCGCGGTCGGTGGCGCGGAGTCCGTCTACTCGAACTTGACCGACTACGAGCTGAGCGCGAAGAAGGTCATCCCGATGCGCGTCCACCTCGCGCTCGACGCAGTCGGCGGCGCAGCGCTCGCGGTCGTTCCGCAGCTCACGGGCGCGCGCAAGCGAGGCAAGAAGCACTGGCTCCCGTTCCTCGCCATCGGCGCCCTCGAGGTGGGCATGGCCGCTCTCACGAAGACCGAGCGGCCCACGCAGGCGACGCACGCCACGCGAGTCGAGCGCCTTGTCAGGACGGCGAAGCGCGCGAAGGACACGGCCGCGAAGGGCGTCGCGAGAGTCCGCTAGCGGCGCCTTCCCGGGTTGCGCTGCATGTAGTGCCGGTCGCAGAGGCTCGCCCACGGTGCGGTGCGTGCGCCGCAGATGCGGCAGCGGCCGATCGTCGGCTCCTCGATCTCCGCGCGGAGCTCACGGACGACGCGCGCCGCCGCAGCTTCTTCGAGTGCGGCGGCGCGCTCGATCGTCACGCCCGCGACGCCCGGGTACTGGAGCGCGAACCAGCGGAGGATCGACGCCTCGCGCGCGGCGTGCTCGGCCTCCGTCAGGCTCGCCCGCTGCAGACGCGAGGGGTCGAGGATCCAGCCGATCACCGTGTGCTGCGGCTTGTCGCCGGCAAGCGCCGCGGCGAGTGTCGCGAGCAGCGGCAGTCCGTCATCGTCGATCGGCGCCTGCACGAGCTTCCACACGTCCGCGAGCTCGAGGCGCTTGCGCGAGTGGTGGAGCGCGTCGCGCACCGCATCGAGCCGAAGGAGCAGCGGTTGGATCGACTCGACCTCGAGCCATCCGTCGACGCTCCAGTAGCGCAGCGCGGCGTCGCGCCACGCGTGGAGCGCCGGCTCGAGCTCGTCGACGCGCGTGACGTTGAGGTCGGAGAGCTGCGGCCGGATGCGCCCGCTGTCGACGATGCGGTAGCCGAGATGCCCGTCGGCGATCGGGACGTGCGGAGTCAGCGCGGCGCGGACGAGCTCCGGGTCGGGGTCCGCCCACGGGAGCCCGGTGAGAACGCCGACGTGGCCGCGCTCGTGGAAGCCGTAGCGGCCGGCGCGTCCTGCAATCTGCGCGATCTCCCACGGCTCGAGCTCGCGCCGCTCCTTGCCGTCGAACTTCGTCGTCTCGGCGAAGAGGAGGGTTTCGCAGGGCAGGTTGACGCCGTGGCCGAGAACGTCGGTCGCCGCGCACACCTCCGCCTGGCCGGCGATGAAGCGGTCGATCTCCTCCCGCCGCGACGCGAGCGGCATCGCGCCGTACAGACACGCCACGCGGCCCGGGTGGAACTGGTTGAGCTCACCGGCGAGACCGATCACGGCGCGCCGCGAGAACGCGACGACGACCGTGCCCGGACGAAGCCCGGTGATCGCCTTGCGCCCGCTCCAGTCGAGCGGCGCCTTCCGCTCGAAGTAGCGCACCTCCACCTGCGGGAACGCGTGACGCACGAGCGGCAGCGCCTCGATCGCGCCGAGCAGGAGGATGTTGCGGTACTCACCGCCAAGCATGAGGCGCGTCCACGCCGAGCCGCGCTCCTCGTCCTCCGCCCCCAGCACCACGTCCAAGACCAGGGTCTCGCCGCTCAGCGGCGCCATCTCAGCGGTGCAGCAGACGATCGGCGCGTTCGGGTGGACGCGCTCCTCGCCTGTGACGAGCCCGACCTTGCCCTCCCCCAGCTCGGCGCTCAGCCGCCGGTGCGCCTCCTGCGCAAGCATCCTGAGCGGCGCCGCGTACACGCCTTTGCCGCTCTCGACGAGGAAACGAAGCGCGTCGTGCGTCTTGCCGGAGTTCGTGGGCCCGAGGTGCGCGATGACCGTCTCCGGCTCGGTTCGGCGCTCCGGGAGCCGGACGGTCAACTCCGAGACAGGCTTGCGCTGCGGTGCGCGCCGCCGATGCCGCTCGCTCCGGCTGGGGCGCTTCTGCCGCCCCCTGGCCACTAGACCTGCAGGAAGCGGCGGATGGTCAGCCCCGAGCCGGCGGCTCCGAGCAGGAGCCCGGCGACGAACAGCACGAGCGCGTTGAGCATGAACGGGAAGGCGTGCACGTCCGGGGTCCCGCCGCCGAGGTGCTCGATGATCGTCGGCAGCGCGACTTCCTTCCCGAGCAGGAGCAGCAGCACGGCGAGCGCGGAGCCGGCGAGCCCGACCAGGAGCCCCTCGAGCATGAACGGCCCGCGGATGAACCAGTTCGTCGCGCCGACGAGCTTCATCACCTCGATCTCCCGTCGGCGGGCGAAGATCGAAAGTCGGATCGTGTTCGCGATGAGCAACGCCGACGCGATCACGAGCAGGACGACCGCGACGAGGAAAACGATGGAGATGACCTTGGCGACCGTGATGACGGTCTTCGCCGTCCCGTTTCCCCAGCTGACCGTCTCGACGGCGGGCCAGCCGGCGCTCCTGACGGCCTTGCCGAGGGCCGGCGTCTCGTTCGGATGCATCGGCACCGCGACATACGAGTCCGGGAGCGGGTTGCTCGGCAACGGCGCCACATAGAGGTTCGGGAAGTCCCTCCGCATCTGCGCCTCGGCCTCCGCCTTCGAGACGAACGTGACCGTTTTCACCTGCTTGTTGGCCAGCAGTTGATGCCGCACGAAGGCCTCTTGCTGCTGCGTGGCGCCGCTCGTGAAGTAGACGTGAACGGTCAGCTCCTTCTGCACGTGGTCGCTCCACGAGAGGACCCACGTGCCGAGCGCGATGAACAGCCCGAGCAGGCACATCCCGATGAGCACGGTCATCGTCGCGGCGACGGTCGTCGAGAGGTTCTGCCGGATCGAGGCCCACGACTCGGACAGAAGGAGACGCGCGCGGCTCATTCCGCCGTGTACCCCCCGCGGCGCTCGTCTCTCGCGAGCTTGCCGTCCTCGAGCGCGATCACGCGCTTGCGCATCTTGTCGACCATCTCGCGGTCGTGCGTGACCATGAGGATCGTCGTGCCGGCGCGGTTGATCCGGTAGAGGAGCTGCATGATCCCGACGGAGGTGTCCGGGTCGAGGTTCCCGGTCGGCTCGTCGCACACGAGGAGCGGCGGATGGTTGACGACGGCGCGCGCGATCGAGACGCGCTGCTGCTCGCCGCCTGAGAGCTCGTCGGGGAACGAGTTCATCTTGCTCGAGAGGCCGACCATGTTCATGACCTCGGGCACCTTGCGCCGGATCGAGGCGCTCGACTCGCCCTGCACCTTGAGGGCGTACGCGACGTTGTCGGCGGCGGTGCGGCTCGGGAGGAGCTTGAAGTCCTGGAAGACGCAGCCGATGTTGCGCCGCAGCATCGAGATCTTGCGGTGCTGCAGGCGGGCGATGTCGCGGCCGCCGATGATGATCTTGCCGCTCGACGCTTCGAGCTCCTTGAGGAGGAGCCGCACGAGCGTCGTCTTGCCCGAGCCCGACGCGCCGACGATGAAGACGAACTCGCCCTTGTCGATACCGAAGCTCACGCTGTCGAGCGCGACGACGTCCGGCTCGTAGACCTTCGAGACGTCGTCGAAGACGATCATCGATCCGGTCGAGGCCAAAGGCAGGGCCAGCGGTCCCGACGGGGCGACGGTCACGGAAGTCTCCAGCTGTAGGTCAGTCACGGTTTCGGGTTCCGGCTCCAAGCCGGTTCGAACGCGGTGGAAGAACCTCCACTCTAGCGACCCTTTTCGGCCGGTACTAGTCAAATCCTAGTGCGGTGTAAGGTCGTGCCATGAGCGACGAGCACAACGCGAGCTCCGCGGACGGGTGCCTTCGCTGCGGCGGGGCGCTGACGTCTATGGGCGTGGAGAGCTTCCGCGTCGGCGGGACCTCCGGCGGCTGGAAGCTCCTTTTCGGCGAATGGGCGGAACTCGGCGAGGAGACGCTCGCCCTCGAAGTCCTCGCCTGCGGCTCATGCCATCGCGTCGAGTTCCGCGTGCCCGCGGGCTACTGAGCCTCTTGTCGCGGCTCGCTACTGGCCGCGACTCCGGTCAGCCTGGGGTGCCGTCTGGTTGACGATCGATTGCGCCACCGCCCGAAGGGACCCTTCGTCCATGTCCCCGAACGTCATGATGAATGCTCCCCCGGCGGCCGTCTCGAGCTTTCCCCATTCCGATTCATCCGCAGGTTCCGGAGCCCCTGGGGTGTACAGCGCCGGAGTACTGCTATCGAGCCAGATCAGCCTCGAGCCCCGCCGAAGCTTGTCGATGTGCTGGAAGTACGCAAGCGGATCGGGCAGCGAAAGCCGCGAGTAGATGACGATCAGCCTTTGCGAGGGGAAGGAAACCCCGACCCCGGTCTCGGGATTCGTCCCACCGGGCACTTCGTTTAGCGCGACGGTCCCGACGTCGGACGCGGGCACCTGCGGGGTATCCGGCAGCGGGATCGCGCGGCCCCATGCCCTGACCGCATCGCTCATGGAAACCTGCTTGCCGTAAGGGAGCGGCCGCGCCAGGGTCGGAATGATGTAGGACTCGCTCGTAGGCCCGGTCGATCGGGCACTCGGCGACGAGGTGGAGCGGACGAGCGCGAATGCGGTAGCCCCGGCTGCGCACGCGCAGAGGAGCAGGAGCGCAATTCGCTGCCGGTTCTTGCCAGAGCGGGGGCGGGGGACGGCCACAGGAACCTCCACCCTACGCCCGGTCGGTGGCTCGTACTAGGCGTCTCCTGCGGTTTGCAGGAGATATGCGCGGATAAAGCCGTCGAGGTCGCCGTCGAGAACGGCCTGCGCGTTGCCGACCTCGAAGCCCGTGCGCGCGTCCTTCACCTGCGTGTACGGGTGCAGGACGTAGCTGCGGATCGCGGTGCCGCCGAAGCCCATGTTCACGCCGCCGCGCTCGCGCGCCAGCTCGGCCTCGCGCTCCTCCTCCGCTTGCTCGGCGAGCCGCGAGCGCAGGATCTTAAGCGCTGTCTCCTTGTTCGACCCCTGGCTCCGCTCGTTCTGGACCGAGACGACGATGCCGCTCGGCATGTGCGTGATGCGCACGGCGGAGTCGGTCTTGTTCACGTGCTGGCCGCCGGCGCCCGACGCGCGGAACGTGTCGATGCGGATGTCGTCGTCGGCGATCTCGATGGCGGCGGTGTCGTCGAGCAGCGGCGCGACGATGACCTGCGCGAAGCTCGTGTGCCGGCGGTGCGCGGAGTCGAACGGGCTCTGACGGACGAGACGGTGCTTGCCGCGCTCGGCCTTGAGGATCCCGTACGCGTTCTCGCCCTTGATGGTCATCGTCGCGGATTTGATCCCGTACTCCTCCCCCGGGCTCTGGTCGATCACCTCGGCCTTGAGGCCGCGCTGCTCGGCCCAGCGGAGGTACATGCGGAGGAGGATCTCGGCCCAGTCCTGTGCGTCGGTGCCGCCCGCGTCGGACTGGATCGTCACGACCGCGTCGCCGGCGTCGTACTCGCCGGAGAAGAGCGCGTCCTCCTGCAGGCGGTCGAGCTCTGCTTTCACCTGGCGCAGTGTCGGCGCGAGCTCCTCGTCGGGGAACGTCCCGAGGCCCTCGCGGAGGAACTCGATGTTCGAGACGAGCTCGTCGTAGCGCTGAAGCTTCTGCTGCGTGCGCTGGTGCTCGGCGCTGAGCTGCGCGGCGCGCTGCTGGTCGTTCCAGAAGTCGGGCTGGTTGAGCTCGGTTTCGAGCTCTGCGAGACGGGCCGTCAGCGAAGCGGGGTCAAAGGTAACCACGCACCCAGTCGAGCTGGGCACCAATCTCCTCGAGCTGCTCGGAGAGCGGGATCTGGTTCTCGTCGGCCATCGCGCCGCCATCGTAGGCGACGGCGGTTGCTAGCCCGCGAGGGAGAAATCGACGCGAACTACGCGCGTGTTGCGGTCGGTCGGGAAGGGCTTGCGGTTCAACTCGAACACCACGGAGACGACAGGATGCTCCACAGGACCAAAGTCGCCCGGCAAGGTGCACGTATTGAAGGTTCTGCTGCAGGTGGCACCGATCTTTCGCACCGCCCCGATGTCGCTTCCAACCCCAATTCCTGACCTCGTGCGATAGCGGGGCGAAGCCGTTTCGATTTCCCATGTGCGCGGGCCTCGGTACCCGTACATGACTCCGATCGCGACAGGCTTGTAGAACGTCACGGTCTGCCCGGTGTTGAGGGTCACCTGTTGCCCCTTCCCGTAGGCGGCCTCGATCTTCGCCTTCGGCTGCAAGAGGGAGATCGGGCCGATCTGCCGGCCGACGACTATGCGTGTCGCGGCCTTCGAGGCAGTGGTCGTCGTCGACCGAGAGCCACTCGCCCCGCATCCAGCAGCGGACACGACGACGCATGCAGCGACAAGCACTCCGAAACCGATCCGACGGTGTCCCCCCGAGAACATCATCGAGCGCCCTGCGGACGAGCTACTTGAACGGAACCGTGAACTCGCCGGACAGACGCCGGTAGACGGCGAAGAAGTCGCGGTCGTCGGGCGTGAGGTAGCGGTACGCCGTGTGGTTTGGCTGCGGCTCCACCATCTTCGGGTGGAGGCCGTTCTTGTGCGTGTACGTGATGAGCGTGTGCCAGAACGCGTTGATGTCGAACTGCATCGCCCGCACCGCCCCGATGTGCTTGAACACGTGCGCGAGCGTCTCAACGGTCTGGTTGTCGGCGGCGACGAACAGGAGGTTGCCGCGGCGGTCGATGCCGACGCCGGTGCGCCATGCGCGCGGCGAGCCGTTGGTGCCGAATGTCTCTCCCCACTCGACGCCGTCGTTGAGGTCCGGGTTGACGATTCCGTTCCAGACGATCGGCCGGATGCTCTGCCGCGCCCACGCGACGTGGCCGCTCGGGACGAGACCGCCGTTCCACTTGAGGATGGCGATCGCCCCGGCCTTGTACTGGACGAGCGTCGCAAGCCCGCGCTTGAGGGGCTCGTACTCCCGGCCGTTGATCGACGAGCCGTTGCCGTTGTACGCGTACGTGAAGCCGGAGTTGAACGTCGCTAGCAGGCGCCAGCGCTGGCCGTACGGCACCATCATCGGCCCGCGGATTGGTGCGTGCGGCGGCTCCAAGCGGCCCGGATAGAACGCGATCGAAGTGCGCGTGTGGTCGAACCACGCGACATACGCGAGCACGCTCGGATAAGCACGCTCGGGCCGGTACGTGGCGACGAGCACGGGCGGGCCGCCGTGGTACAGCGGGCCGGTCGGATGCCACACGCCCTCGCCGGCGTACGGCGTCGCGAAGACAGGCCTGATCCGCGGCGGCCACGTCAGCTGCGCGCGC
This sequence comes from Gaiellaceae bacterium, assembly GCA_033857715.1. Lineage (GTDB taxonomy): Bacteria > Actinomycetota > Thermoleophilia > Gaiellales > Gaiellaceae > Palsa-739. Next base: position 23,196 of record JAWVDC010000115.1, read on the forward strand.
CGCAGCGACGCAGACGTCCCGGTCGCGGAGACGAGCACTGGGACGAGAAGAACGACACCCGCGAGAGCCGGGAGCGCCCAGCGGCGGCGACCCTGAACGTCCTCCGTCACGCGAGGCAGCGTAGAGCAGATCCCGGATTGCGGACTAGGGGAAACTCGGGATGCGGGATCCCGCCTACCGTAAGAGCGCGTTTACGCGAAACAGAACGTGTAGTGGCGGAGGTTAAGGGGCTGCGTCGATGCCACGTATAGGTCCGCTAACCCCGGATGGATATTGGCCGGTAGTCGCCATCCATCGCCGGAGAGCTGCAGCCGCTTTTGCACCCATTCACTGCCTGGAGTCTTTCCTCCTGCGAAGTAGACGAGATCAACTCTGGTCACTCGCATTCCCGAAATGACGGCGAGCGCTGACGACTGACCAGGGACGGGAACCGATAGCTCCTGGCTGCAAGTCACCGTCCGGTCGGACCAGCACACGGACTTGTGGCTTCGGAAGGGGCAGAATGCCCGATCCGCACGGAGCGTGACCTGGCTAGCTCCATCCTGCATCACCACCATCGGGAGCGACTGTGCATCGCGCGACGAAGAACCACAGGCGCTTGCGCCCGTGGTCACCAAGACTGCACACAGTAGAAATGCTGCAGGGCGAAGGTTTCGTCTCATCCAGGTACGGCGTAGCACGAACCAGCCGCAGCACATCCGCCGCGGCTCGCAACGCGGAGCGTGGAGGCAGCGCCCCAGGCTGGGCGATTGCTCACCTCTTACTTGTCTTCGGCCGGAGGCTAAGAGAGGCGCAGCCGGCTTAGCCGCAGGCTCCCCGCTCCCCGGCGCGCGCCGTAGGCGCCCGCCGCGGCGGGTAACAAGGTCTCAGCACGGAGGTCGGGAAGACCGCGCTTTTCCCGGCCGGAGTTCCTCAGCTCAGCGAGCGAGTCCGCAGGACTCGCGAGCTCTCAAGCGCCGTGGCACTTCTTGAACTTCTTGCCGCTGCCGCACCAGCATGGGTCGTTGCGGCCGATCTTGTCGAGCTCGCTCGCGCGGACCGGCGTTGAGAGCGGTGTCGAGACGGAGTTCCCACCTCCACCGAACGCCGCGTCGATCACGTCCGCTCCGGCCGAGGTCTCGTGCTCGTAGTGGAGGTTCCCGTTGCCACCCCGTCCGCCCTGTGGCTTCAGCTCTGCGGCTGTGCCCTGGTCGGGCGGCGCGAGCTCCGCATGGAAGAGATGGAGCACGACCTCGCTGCGGATCGCGCGGCCGAGATCCGAGAACATCCGCTCGCCCTCCTGCGTGTACTCGACGAGCGGATCCTTCTGCGCCATCGAGCGCAGATGGACGCCTTCGCGCAGCGCCTCCATGTTCTCGAGGTGCTCGCGCCAGCGGGTGTCGACGACCTGGAGGACGACGAAGCGCTCGAGCTCGCGCATGAGCTCGGCCCCGAACTCCTCCTCCTTCGCGTGGTACTCGTCGCCCGCATCGGTCTGGAACTCCTCGATGAGCGTCTCGCGGGAGATCTCGCCGAGATCCTCCCGCAGCTCGGCCGCGGTGATCTCCGTCTGGTAGAGCGCGGCCATCGCGTTCGTGAGCGCCTCGAGATCCCAGTCCTGCGGCGACGGATCCTCCGTGAAGACGTGGACGGTGTCCTCGATCACCTCGTCGATCCAACCTCTGATCTGCTCGGACAGGTCCTGGCCCTCGAGCACCTCGCGCCGCTGCTCGTAGATTCGCTGGCGGTGCCGGTTCATGACGTCGTCGTACTTGAGGACGTTCTTGCGCATGACGAAGTTCTGCTCCTCGACCTTCTTCTGCGCGCCCTCGATCTGCCGGGAGAGAAGCTTGTGCTCCATCGGCTGGTCCTCCGCGATCTTGAAGCGCTCCATGATCCCGGTGATGCGGTCGCCGGCGAAAAGCCGCACGAGGTCGTCGGTGCCGGAGAGGTAGAAGCGCGTCTCGCCGGGGTCGCCCTGGCGGCCCGAGCGGCCGCGCAGCTGGTTGTCGATGCGCCGCGACTCGTGGCGCTCGGTGCCGAGGACGTAGAGACCGCCGAGGTCGAGCACGCCCTCGCCGAGCTTGATGTCGACGCCGCGGCCGGCCATGTTCGTCGCGATCGTGACGGCGCCGCGCTGGCCCGCGTCCTGGATGATCTCCGCCTCGCGCGCGTGCTCCTTCGCGTTCAGGACGTTGTGCTTGATCCCTTTCCGCGTCAGGAGCTGTGAGAGGTACTCGGATGTCTCGACCGCAATCGTGCCGACGAGGACGGGCTGGCCCTTCTCGACCCTCTCCTCGATGTCGCGCACGACGGCGGTGAACTTCCCGTCCTTCGACTTGAAGATGAGGTCGTTCTCGTCGCGGCGCGAGACCGGCTGGTTCGTCGGGATCTCGACGACCGCGAGGTCGTAGATCTCGACGAACTCCTTCTCCTCCGTCTTCGCCGTGCCGGTCATGCCCGCGAGCTTCTCGTAGAGGCGGAAGTAGTTCTGGAGCGTGATCGTCCCGAGGGTCTGGAACTCCTCCTGGATCTTCACGCCCTCCTTCGCCTCGATCGCCTGGTGGAGGCCCTCGCTCCAGCGGCGGCCCTCCATGATGCGGCCGGTGCTCTCGTCGACGATCTTGACCTCGCCGTCCTGGATGACGTAGTCGACATCGAGCTTGAAGAGCGCCTGCGCCTTCAGGGATTGGATGAGGTGGTTGACGAGCTGCGTGTTCTGCGGCGCGTAGAGGTTGTCGATCCGCAGGGCGCGCTCGACCTTCTCGACGCCGGGCTGCGTCACGCCGACCGTCTTGAACTTCTCGTCGTACTCGTAGTCGACGCCGAGGTCCTCGGCGTGGCCCTTCGGGTCGCCGGGCGACGAGCGGTGGGGCGTCAACTGCGCGGCGATGCGGGCGAAGTCGTAGTAGATCTGCGCCGCGGTCTCGGGCTCGCCGGAGATGATGAGCGGGGTCCGCGCCTCGTCGATGAGGATCGAGTCGACCTCGTCGACGATCGCGTAGACATGGCCGCGCTGGACGCACTGCTCGAGCGAGACGGCCATGTTGTCGCGGAGGTAGTCGAAGCCGAACTCGGAGTTCGTCCCGTACGTGACGTCCGCCTCGTAGGCGAGCTTCTTCGCGTCGAACTGCTGCATGTTCTCGAGCGAAGCGACCGTCATGCCGAGCGACTCGAACACGGGCCGGTTCCACTCGGCATCGCGCTTCGCGAGGTAGTCGTTCGTCGTGACGAGATGCGCGCCGAGCCCGGTCAGGCCGTTGAGGTAGAGCGCAAGGCTCGCGACGAACGTCTTGCCCTCACCGGTCTTCATCTCGGCGATGTCGCCCTCGTGGAGGACGATGCCGCCCATCAGCTGGACGTCGAACATCCGCTGGTCCGACGCGCGTCTGCGCGCCTCGCGGACGGCGGCGAACGCGTCGAAGACGAGCTCGTCGAGGCTCTCGCCGTTCTCGAGCCGCTGCCGGAACGCGGCGGTGAGCCCCTCCAGCTCCGAGCCGGAGAGCTTCTCGTACTGCGGCTCGAGCGAGGTGATGTAGGCGGCCTGCTCTTGGAGCCGCTTGATGCGCCGGCCCTCGCCGACGCGCAGGACCTTCTCCATGCCTCCGAGCTGCTGCGCCATCGGCCTAGGGTACCGAGCTAGAGCGGGGAGACCTTGACCTCCCAGTCGTCGCCGTCGATGTGCCTGGCCTCGACACAGAAGTCTCCGCCGGCGCGCTCGCCGAGGCGTTGCAGCTCGACCGGAGGCGGCGTATCGGTCGGCCCTCCGTCCACGCGGAACTCGGCTACCCCGTCGCTCTGCGAGAGCTCGAGCGCCTCGGCGTCTGGGAACGGGATCTTCGCGACTTCGATCCGCCTCGCGCCGACGCCCCAAAGGTCACCGTCCTGTCGCGACGCGGCCGCCTTGTACGGCGCCGAAAGATGCTCCTCGATCGCGTCGGCGAGCAACGACAGATCCCCGTCGCCCTGCTCCTTCTCGACGATGACGTCTCCGTTCGGGAGCGTGATGAACTCGACGCGGTCTCCCGCGAGCCCCGGCACCCTCGCCGTCGTCGCGAAGTCCCACGCCATCGGCCCACTGTCGACCCGGATGACTCCGTGCGGATCGCCGTACGCGAGGATCGGGATCGTTGCCGTATCGAGCGGGGGCGGGTCCCTCGGCATAGGCGCCGGATCCGTGAAGACGACGCGGTCGAGCCCCGCCTCACGGAGCATCTGCTCGTTGTACGTCTCCTTCTTGCGGAAGAGCCCCACTACGACTGTCCCGACTCCGTGATCTCCGCCGGCGGCGGGAGCTCGACCCCGTCGACGTGTTTGCGGTTGTGGAGCTTCTTGTCATGGCCGTCGCGCACCTGGCGGACGAGCTTGTCTGCGAGCTCGTCGATCGCGGCCTTCATGTCGGTCGCGGCCTCGCGCGCCCGCAGCGTCCGCCCCTTCATGTGGACGATCGCCTCGACGACCTGCGAATCGGCGATCGACGGGTTCTTCTCCACCGCGAGCTCGAGCTCGACGCGGGTCGATTCATGCACGCGGCGCTCGAGCTTCTGCAGCTTCCGCTCGGCGTAGCTTCGGATGGAGTCGTTCACCTCGAGGTTCTTGCCCTTGACGTGAAGTTGCATCGAAGCCTCCCCCTGTTGGATGCCGGTGCCGTAAGGCTAGATGCGGCGGAGAGTCCGCGCGAAGGTCACGACGTCGACGCGGCGCGCGCCGGCTGCGCGCAGGGCCGTCGCCGCGGCGGACGCGGTGGCTCCAGTCGTGTACACGTCGTCGACGAGGACGACGCGGCGCGGCGCCGTCGCGACGCCGCGGAACGCACCGCGCACGCTGCGGCGCTCGGTCGCGCTCGCGCCGCGCTGCCGGCCTCCCCGCACCCGCGCGAGGAGCGGCTCGCACGGCAGCTCCCAGAGGAGCCCCAGCTCGCGGGCGAGGCGCTCGGCCGGGTTGTGGCCGCGCTCGAGCCGGCGCGTGCGGTCGGCGGGGACGAAGGTGAGGACGTCGACCTCGGGACATGGGAGACGCTCGGCGACGAGCGCCGCCACCTCCGGTGCGAGCCGCCGCAGGCCGCGCTCCTTCCAGCCGTGGACGAGCTTCCTCGCCGCCTCGTCATAGCCGGCCGCCGCCCGTGCCGTCGCGAACGCGATTCTCCGGCCCGCGCACTCGCGGCAGCGCTCGACCGGCCATGCGACCGGAGCGCCGCATTTCGCGCAGAGCGGCGGCTCGAGCCGCGCGAGGTCGTCGCGGCAGGCTCCGCAGAGCTGGCTTCCTCCCCGCTCGCAGACGACGCACCGCTGCGGCAGGAGAAGGTCGAGCACGGCTCCACGCTAGGCGCGAAGGGGTGTCGGGACCGTCGCGGATCTTTGGAACCTCCGTCAGAACGAGCACGGGCCGCTGGAACGCGCCGTGCACGCACGCTGCGGCGTCCTCAGTCGCCCCGATAGCGCTGCTATCGAGGCTCCCTGCGTCCTTGCATCGCACGCACCCAGCACGCCCCATCGGCGCGTGGTCATTCAGCCAGAGGTTCAGTCGAGGCTGTACGACGAGCGCTCGGGCAAGCCCGCCTCGCGGCGAAGCCAGTTGTCCGCTTCGAGCAGCTGCGAGTGGCTCCCGATGTCGTGCCAGCCCGACAGGAACGGATAGCCGTACACCGGCTCGCGAGCGGCTAGCCAACCGAGGAAACTGCCGGCGTTGTCCGGGCTACGGCCCTCGCCGAGATACGTGTCGATGAGCGCGACATGTTCGGGCGGTAGGAGGTAGATCAGCGTCGAGGCGAGCGTCGACGCCGGCTCGCTCGGCTTCTCGACGAACTTGACGATCCGGTCGTCGCCGTCGGTCGTCGCGATCCCGTAATGCGTGGCGAGCTCGAAGTCGCCGACATCGTGCAACGGGACGGCGCTCGCCGGCTGGGGCTTGTCCCTCCACCACGCGGCGAACTCGGGCAGGGACAGCTCGAAGAGGTTGTCGCCCGCAAGGACGAGGAGCTCCTCCCCTGCGAGGCCTGCGGTGTCGATCACGAGCTTCAGGTCGCCGACGGCTCCGAGCCGGCCGTCGTTCGCGTCCGTCCCGTCGTCGTGCACCGTCACGTCGTGGCCCGCGGCCCAGTCGGAGAAGTTCGGCGCGAAGCGGCTGTTCGTGACGAGATGGATGCCGTCCACCTCGTCGAGCTCGTCGACGCGATCGAGCACCCAATCGAGCATCGGGCGCCCGCCAACCGGCAAGAGGTGCTTCGGCCGGTCGTCGGTCAGCGGCCGCAACCGGGTCGCGTAGCCCGCAGCGAGGAGGACGACCTTCAACTGTCCCCCGAAGACACGTCCGGTGCCTGGCACCGGACGTGTCCGGAGCAGCCGAGCGGATCACGGCGATATCGGCTTTGCAGGGAGTCCACTGTCCGAAAGTGTTTCGGCAAGAGCGGACACGTCCGTTAGCAGAGCAGCTAGCGGACGTGTCCGAGCGAGACGGTTTCCGCGAGGATCAGGTCCCCTCGTCCCACGAGGCGAGGTACTTCGCCTGCTCCTCCGTGAGGTGGTCGATCTCCACGCCCATCGTCGCGAGCTTGAGACGCGCGATCTCGGCGTCGATCTCCGCCGGCACCGGGTAGACCTTCCGCTCGAGCTCTGCCGCGTGCTCGACGGCGTACTCGATGCCGAGCGCCTGGTTCGCGAAGGACATGTCCATCACGAGCGCGGGGTGTCCCTCGGCGGCGGCGAGGTTGACGAGCCGGCCGTCGGCGATGAGGTAGACGCGGTTGCCATTCGCGAGCGTGAACTCCTCGACGAACTCGCGGGCGTGCTTGTGCTCGACGGCGAGGTCACGGAGCGCCGAGATCTCGATCTCGACGTTGAAGTGGCCCGTGTTGCAGAGGATCGCGCCGTCCTTCATCCGCTCCATGTGCGCCCGCGCGATGACGTGCTTGTCGCCCGTCGCGGTGCAGAACATGTCGGCGACCTCGGCGGCCTCCGCCATCGTCATGACCTCGAAGCCGTCCATCATCGCCTCGAGGGCGCGGAGCGGATCGACCTCGGTGATGATCACGTGCGCACCGTGGCCGGAGGCCCGCGACGCGACGCCGCGGCCGACCCAGCCGTACCCGGCGACGACGAACTTCTTGCCGGCGAGGAGGACGTTCGTCGCGCGGATGATTCCGTCCACCGTCGACTGCCCCGTGCCGTAGCGGTTGTCGAACATGTGCTTCGTCATCGCCTCATTCACGGCGATGATCGGGAAGCCGAGCTTGCCCTCCGCCTCGAGCGCCTTGAGCCGGATGACGCCCGTGGTCGTCTCCTCGGTGCCGGCGATGATGTCGCCGAGCTGCTCGCGGCGGGCCGAGTGGAGGACGCCGATCACATCGGCGCCGTCGTCCATCGTGAAGTGCGGCTTGTGATCCACGGCCGCCTCGATGTGGGCGTAGTACGTGTCGTTGTCCTCACCCTTGATCGCGAAGACGGAGATGTCGTACTCGGAGACGAGCGCCGCGGCGACATCGTCCTGCGTCGAGAGCGGGTTCGAGGCGCACAGGACCACGTCGGCGCCCCCGGCCTTGAGCGTCCGCATGAGGTTCGCGGTCTCGGTCGTCACGTGGAGACACGCGGAGATGCGGTAGCCGTTCAGCGGCTGCTCCTGCTCGAACCGCTCGCGGATCGCGGCGAGGACGGGCATCTGCCGGTCGGCCCACTCGATCCGCCGCTTGCCCTCCTCCGCGAGGGCGAGATCCTTTACGTCGTAGCGCTGCGTTGCTGCCATCGGTTCCTTTCGGTTAGGCGGCCGTCAGGAGCCGCTCGTGCTTTCGCTGCTCCCACTCGAGGAAGGAAGTGTCGTCCATCTCCGCGAGCCAGCCGTCGAGTGCGGTGCGAAGCTCGGGCTCTCGGCGCAGGCGGACGGCAAAGACGATGTCGCCGATGCCGAGCCCGAAGCGCCGGCGAAGCTCGGCGAGCGAGCGGAGCTGGTTCAGCTCGCGCAGCCCGTACTGGCGATAGCCGGATGCGGTGCGCGAGGGAACGACGAGGCCGGCGTGCTCGAGGTAGCGGAGCATCCGGGCCGACCAGCCCGTGTGGCGCGCGGTTTCACCGACCGTGTGGAGCTTCACCGCGCAACCTTAGCACGATCGTGTCAAGGTCTTGGGGAGAGGCGCCAGCTTTCTCGAGGTACGCCCGGGCATCGAGGCCGGCGAGCACGTCGGCCATCGCGCCGTCCGGCATCGTCGTGACCCGCATGCGGCGCTCGCGCTCGGCCTCGTCGGCCGCGTCGTCGTGCCACGGCTGCCACCACGGCGCGAGATACATATCGCTGCGGGCGTGATCCTCTGCGATCGCCTCGATCTCGACGCCGGCGAGTCGGAGCACGAGACCGCTCGTGAGCCCCGTGCGATCGCGGCCGGCGGCGCAGTGGACGACGACCGGGGCGTCGGCGCGCGCGATGGTCGTGACCGCGCCCGCGAACTGTGGCGCGAAGTGCTCGAGCATCCCCGCGTAGGCGTCCTGCATGGTGCGCCACTCGGCGACAGCCGGAACCGAGTTGCCGCTGATCGGAATGTGCGTGATCTCGATCGGGATGTCGCGCGGCCGGTCGAGTGCGACCTCACCCTCCGAACGAAGGTCGACCGCCTGGCGGACGCCGTAGTCGACGAGCGACTGCCAGCCCGCGTCGGTCAGCGCGCGGATCGAGTCGGCGCGGACGACGATGCCGAACGCCGTCTCGCCGCCACCTTCGAGCGGAAGCCCTCCGAGGTCGCGGACGTTGACGCACCCGTCCCAGCGCAGGACCCGCTCAGGGATTGGACGTGCCCTCCCGCCCGTAACGGTCTTCGAGCCGGACGACGTCGTCGAGATGCGGTGTCGACACCTCGATGATCGTCGTGTCCTCGATCGCGGTGACGCGGTGCACGGTGCCCGGCCGGTAGCGGAAGCACGAGCCGGCGATAACGATCTCCTCGTCGAGCGCCTCCTGGCCCGGATCGCCGAGCTCGAGCCGTGCGCGGCCCGACTCGATGTACCAGCTCTCGTCCTTCTCGCGGTGGAACTGGAGCGAGAGCGACTCGCCGGCGCGGACGAACAGGACCTTGCCGACGTATGCGTCCGCGACGGCCCAGATCAGCTCCCAGCCCCAGGGCTTCTCGACGCGGCGCGGCGCGAACGAGAAGCGGTCGAGCGAGCCGTAATTCGGGGAGTCCAAGCTCATGCGTGTTTCCTCTGCGGCTTCCACTCGGGATTCTCCTCCATGAACTCGGTCGCGCGTCGAAGATCCTTCGGCGTGTTGACCGTGAGCCAGACACCGGTGTGGCGATGACCGCGCAGCTTGCCCTCGGCGGCGAGCGCGGGAAACGTCGACAGCTCGTGGTCGCCGCGCTCGGGCAGGCGCTCGAGCGCCTCCTCGCTGAGGACGTAGACGCCCGAGTTGACCCAGTGCTCGAGCATCGGCGCCTCGCGGAAGCCGGTGACGGAGCCGTCTCCCTCGATGTCGACGATGCCGAACCCGGAGCGGACCTGCGCGACGACGATCGTCGCTGCGGCGCCGCTCTCGGAGTGCTCGGCGACGAGTCCCGCGTAGTCGAGGTCGAGCAGCTCGTCTCCGTTGAGCGCCAGCACCGGCCCGGTCTCCCGGCGCCGCGAGGCGGCGAAGCGAAGCCCGCCGCCGCGGCCGAGCGGCTCGGTCTCCCCCACCGGCTCGATCTCGGCCCCAAAGCCGACGAGCGCATTCCGGAAAACGTCCTCCTGCCCGGCGCGGCACGCGACGATGATGCGGGTCACGCCGGCGTCGACGAGCCTCGACACCGTGTACTCCGCGAGGGGGAACCCTGCGACCGGGACGAGGGGCTTCGGCAGCCCCTGCGCCGCCTCGCCGAGCCGCTCCGCCTTGCCGCCCGCGAGGAGAAGAGCCTCCATCAGCTCACCGGGGCCGCGGTCGCGTATGTCGGGCGGCCGATTCCCTCGTACTCGAAGCCCGCGGCGACAACCGCTGCGGGATCGAGGAGGTTGCGCCCGTCGATGATGAGCGGCCGCGCCATGGCGTCGCGCACCTCGTCGCTCGGAAGCACTTCGCGCAGCTCCGGCCACTCGGTCACGACGACGGCGGCGTCCGCCCCGCGCACGGTGTCGAGGACGGAGTCGCAGAGCTCGACGCCGGGCATGTCGTCGGGCCGCGCGACCGGATCCCAGCCGCGCACCTCCGCTCCTTCCGCGAGCAGGCGCTCAGCGATGACACGGCTCGGCGCCTCGCGCATGTCGTCCGTGTTCGGCTTGAACGCGAGGCCGAGAAGGGCAACGGTCTTGCCCCGGAGGCTGTCGAACCGCCGCTCGAGCTTCTCCACGGCGAGACCCTTCTGCAGCTCGTTGACCTTCTGCACCGCGCCGAGCGTGAGGAACGCGTAGTCGTGGCTGTAGGCGAGGCGCTCGAGGGCGAGGAGATCCTTGGGAAAGCACGAGCCGCCGTAACCGACGCCGGCCTTGAGGAAGTACCGACCGACGCGCTTGTCGAGCCCCATCCCGAGCGCGACCGACGGGACGTCGGCTCCGACGAGCTCGCAGATGTTCGCGATCTCGTTGATGAAGCTGATCCGCGTCGCGAGGAACGCGTTCGCCGCGAGCTTCACGAGCTCGGCCGACGGGACGTCCATCTGGAGGAACTCGGTCTCGAGCGCGGCATGGAGCCCGGCGACGCGCTCGCCGTCCTCCGGCTCGAACGCGCCGACGACGACACGGTCGGGGTTCATGAAATCCGCGATCGCGGTTCCCTCGGCGAGGAACTCGGGGTTCGAGACGTAGCCGTACCCGGTGAGCCCACGCGCGTCCAGACGCGCCCGAACCTGCGCCCCAGTCCCGACCGGGACGGTGCTCTTCATGACGACGACGGGGCGTCCCGGTAGGTCGTTGGGAAGCTCGTCGACGACCGTCCAGACGTACGAGAGGTCCGCGTCGCCGTTCGCCGACGGCGGGGTCGGCACGGCGACGTAGAGGAACTCGGCGCCGTCGACCGCTTCGCGCACGTCGAGCGTGAACGAGATCCGCTCCCGGTTGCGGACGATGACGTCCTCGAGGCCGGGCTCATAGATCGGCACCTCGCCCGAGCGCAGCCGCTCGACGCGCTCGGGGACGACGTCACGGAGGACGACGTCGTGGCCGAGGTCGGCGAAGCACGCACCGGTGACGAGACCGACGTAGCCGGCTCCGAAGATTCCTATCCGCGCCACAGGCTTACCGTAACTGGCTCAGCGAAGCGGCTGGAGACCCTCGGCGATCGCGATCATCGTCGAGTTGGAAAGGTGGTTGAGGATCGTGTTCTGCACCCAGTAGACCGAGTGCCCCACATATACGGCGATCGTCTGGATCTTGCCGCCGGTCGTGAACTCCTTGTACGTACGGCCCTTGTAGGTGAACGTCGAGGTCGGGTTCTGGAGCAGCGGCTCGGATGTCCAGTCCGACTCCTCGATCTGCCAGTACTCGATCCCGCCCCAGAGGTTGAAGGTGAGCGCGAGCTCCTGCCTGCCGCGCAGCGGCCGGAAGAGGCGCACGCCTTCCTCGGTCGAGAGCGTCGAGCCGAGCGCGACCTTCTTCGGGAACATGAGCTGGAAATGCGCGGGGCCGTTCTCCGCGCGAACCGCGGAAAGCGTGAGCGAGACTCCGCTCGTGACCTGCGCGTGCGCGGTGGACGCGTTCCGCGGCTTGCTCGCATGCGGGAGGTTCAGCTTGCCCTTGTAGGCGGTACCGATCGCGACGACGGTGAGCGGGCCGTCTGCCTTCTGGGCCAGGGAGGCGATCGCGGGCGTCATCTCCGTGACGAAGTGGTGCGAGCCGAAGAGCGGCGCCAGCTCCTGCGCGGCCTTGAGGCCGTTTTCCTGTGACGGGTCGTAGTACACGATCGTGTTGCGCTTCTTCTGCGGCGCGTTCGCCGGAGTCGTGATCGGCAGCGTCTTCATGTCGAAGCCGTGACGGCCGAGCAGATACGACGTGTTCGACGCCTCGCCGGTGATGTTCCCGCCGTTGAGGACGAGCACGGAAATGTCGGAGTGCGGCAGCGACGGCTTCTTCGTACCGCCGGTCGGCTTGCGCGGCTTCCGCTCCTTCGGAATGACCGGGTGGAGGAACGAGTGCACGGCGCGGGCGATCGCTTGCGGGGATGCCTTCAGCTCCTCGGCACCGACGGGCGTGACGTATCTCTCGAGCTCCGTCGGCGGGATCGCGTTACGGAAGAGATGACCCGGCGGCAGGCCGAGCAGCAGGCCGAGGTACGCCTTGAGCTCGCCGATCGTCGGCGGGGCGCCCCCGGGCTTGATGATCTCGAGGTTCTGCTTGAGCGCGTGGACGATCCCCAGGGTGTCGAGGAAGTTCGAGACCGTGATCGTCGACTTGAGGCGCTGTTTGAGCGCCTCCATGAACAGCTGCTGGCGTCCGTTGCGGTAGATGTCCGAGTCGAGGTGGCGGAAGCGGACGTACGACAGCGCCTCCCCGCCGTTGAGCTTCTGGTAGCCGGGATGGAGGTTGATCGCGGAATAGTGTTCGGCGCTGTGGAGCGGGTTGTAGTAGCGCCGGTCGACGTTCATGTAGACGCCGTGAAGCCTGTTGACGACCTGCTTGAAGGCCCGGAAATCGAGCGTGATCATGTAGTTGATCTTGATCCCGCCCGCAAGGTGCGCGACCGTGTCGAGCGCGCCCTTCGGGCCGCCGTTCCCGCCGCACGCCGACCACGCGTAATTGATCCGCTCGGTCATCTTGATGGTGTTACCCGAGCAGTAGATCGGGACGTTGAGGTCGCGCGGGAAGGAGAGGAGCGAGAGCGTGTGGTTCCTCGGATCGGCGCGCAGAAGCATGAGCGTGTCGGAGTTCGAGCCCGCGTAGGAGTTCCCGTCCCCCGGTCGATGGTCGTATCCCGCGATGAGCGCAATCGCCGGCTCATCGGTGCTGCCGAGCTTTGCGAGGAGCCCCTCCGCATGCTGCCCCGCCTTCGTCTTGACTCCGAGGGAGTTGAGGCTCTCTGTCGCCCAGAGATAGGCGCCGCCGCCGATGCCGGCACCGATCACGAGGACGACGAGGAAGAACCAGCCGAGGCCGCGCCCGAACCGCACCTTCGCCGAGCGCCCGGTCGAGCTGGCCTGGTAGCGGGTCACTGCTGGGCCGAGCACCGGCGGCGGCGGAGCCGCAACGGCCTGGGCCCGAGCGGGCTGCCCGCCGCCCCAAGAACCGCCTCTTCCACTCTTTTTCGACGTCCGCATGCGTGAGGTGGCGCAATCCCTGCGCCGACAGTCGAGGATAGCTCAGCTTTCCGAAGGACTCGCTGTTGCTTTCTCGACGCTCGCCTCGTCACCTGCCGGCGAGTACGCGAGATTGGGTCGCAGCCAGCGTTCTGCCTCGTCGACGGAGACGTCCTTCCGCGCCGCATAGTCCTCGACCTGGTCGCGTCCGACGCGCCCGACGGAGAAGTACCGGGCCTCCGGATGCGCGAGGTAGATGCCGCTCACGCTCGCGGCCGGCGTCATCGCAAACGACTCGGTGAGCTCGATCCCGGCATCCTCGACGCCGAGGAGCTCGAAGAGCTTCGCCTTCTCGCTGTGGTCGGGACAAGCGGGATAGCCGAAGGCGGGACGGATGCCGCGGAACCGCTCGGCGAGGAGCTCCTCGGGGCGCGGCTTCGGCCCAGTCTCGTACCACGCGCGGCGCGCGGTCTCATGGAGGTACTCGGCGAAGGCCTCGGCGAGACGGTCGGCAAGCGCCTTGACCATGATCGCCCGGTAGTCGTCGTGCTCCGCTTGGAAGCGGGCGGAGAGCTCGTCTGCGCCGATCCCGGCCGTTACCGCGAATGCGCCGACGGAGTCGCCGTCAGGGGCGATGTAGTCGGCGAGCGAGCGGTTCGGGCGCGAGTCGCCGTAGTCGGTCTGCTGGCGGAGGAAGCAGAAGCGTGTGCCACCGACGATGACGTCGTCTTCCTCCGCGTGCGCGGGCCAGAAGCCGAACACGCCTCTCGCCTGTAACAAGGCGCCACTGATGATCTCGTCGAGCAGCTCCTGCGCGTCGTCCCAGAGCTCGCGCGCGGCGGGCTGGTCGAGGATTGCAGGGAACTTGCCCTTCAGCTCCCACGCGTGGAAGAAGAACTGCCAGTCGATGTAGTCGCGCAGCGTGGCGAGATCGGCCTCCACCTCGCGGCGCCCGGTGAACTCCGGCACCAGCAGGTCGGTGAAGTCAACCCGATGGCGGTTCGCGCGCGCGGCTTCGAGCGGAAGCAGCGGCTTGCGCTCCTTCTCCGCATGGAGGTCGCGCAGACGCTCCTGGTCGAGCCGGTTCTCGGCGTCGAGCTTCGCGCGGCGGTCGGGATCGAGCAGCGCGGAGACGACGCCGACGACGCGCGAGGCGTCGAGGACGTGCACGACGGGCTGCGAGTACGCGGGCGCGATGCGCACCGCGGTGTGCTGGCGCGAGGTCGTCGCGCCGCCAATCAGCAAGGGCAGGTCGAGGCCGCGGCGCTCCATCTCGCGCGCGACGTCGACCATCTGGTCGAGCGACGGCGTGATCAGCCCGGAGAGACCGACGAGATCGGCCTTCTCCGACGCGGCGGTATCGAGGATCTGCTCGGCCGGGACCATCACGCCGAGGTCGATGACCTCGTAGTCGTTGCAGCCGAGCACGACGCCGACGATGTTCTTGCCGATGTCGTGGACGTCGCCCTTCACGGTCGCGAGCACCGCTTTCCCGCGCACGCGTGCGAGGCCGCCGGCGGCCTGCTCGGCCTCCATGTACGGCTCGAGGTAGGCGACGGCGCGCTTCATCGCGCGCGCGCTCTTCACGACCTGCGGCAGGAACATCTTCCCCTCGCCGAAGAGGTCGCCGACGACCTGCATGCCCGCCATGAGCGGCCCCTCGATCACGTCGAGTGGACGCTCGGCGCGCTGCCGCGCCTCCTCCGTGTCCTCCTCGATGAAGTCGACGACGCCGTGGACGAGCGCGTACTCGATGCGCTTCTCGACGGGTGCCTCGCGCCACGAGAGGTCGATCTCGCGCCGCTTGCCCTCCCCCGCCACCCGGCTCGCGTACTCGACGAGCCGCTCGGTCGCATCGTCGCGCCGGTCGAAGATGACGTCCTCGACGCGCTCGCGCAACTCCGGCTCGATGTCCTCGTAGACGACGAGCTGGCCAGCGTTGACGATCCCCATGTCGAGTCCCGCCTGGATCGCGTGGTAGAGGAACGCGGAGTGCATCGCCTCGCGCACGGCGTCGTTCCCGCGAAACGCGAAGCTGACGTTGCTGATGCCCCCCGACACGCGTGCGAGGGGCAGCTCGGCCTTGAGCCGGCGCACGGCCTCGATGAACGCGATGCCGTACCCGCGGTGCTCCTCGATGCCGGTCG
>JAWVDC010000116.1:0-5852 GCA_033857715.1 Gaiellaceae bacterium
TCGGAGTCGTGGTGGTCGTCGTCTCCGTCGTCGTCGTCGTAGTCGTGACGGTCGTCGTCGTGTCGGTCGTGCCGGTTGTCGTCGTCGTGACGGTGTCAGCGCGTGCAACGGCCGCGGCGAATGCCGCTACGAGAAACACCATGCAAAAGAGCGTGACCCCGCGCCACATGCGTTCCAGTGTGCCCACCCCTGCTCTCGGTCGTGTTAGTTATTTGAGAGGAACAGTGACTGCCCCGGGCACGCGCCGGTAAACAGCGAAGAAGTCGCGATCGTCCGGATAGAGGTACCGCGAGGCGGGTTGCTGGTAGTTCGGCGCGACGACGGACGGCACGAGACCGTCGTGGTGGCGGTACGTGATCAGCGTGTACCACTCGGGGTTGATATCGAGCTCCATCCCGCGTACGGCGCCGGCGCGGACGAGGATGTCGGCGAGCGTGATGACCGTCTGGTCGCTCGCGGCGACGTAGATGAGATTGCCGTGCCGGTCGATCCCGAGGCCGCTACGCCAGACGCGCACGGCGTTTCCGAGCGTGTAGCCCCAGTCGGTGCTGAGGTCGAGTGCCGGATTGCGCTTGCCATGGTCGACGATGAGCGGGAGGCTCTGGCGCGCCCAGGCGATCCGGTTCCCCACATGCGGGCCGCCTCTCCAGCTGATGATGTTCACGGCGCCGCTCTTGTACGCGACGACGGTCGCGTTGCCCTGCCGCATCGGCTCGTTCGTGACCCCGTTGAGGGCGTCACCGTTCAGCCCGTCGCTGTAGATGAAGCCTCCGTTGAACGTTGCGAGGAGGCGCCAGCGCTGGGAGTACGGGATCTGCGTGGGGCCGCGCAGGGCCGCGGTCGGAGGCTCGTAGCGACCCGGGTAATAGGCGCTCGCCGTCCGCTTGTGGTCGAACCACGCAACATACGCCGTGATCTGCGGATAGGCCGTCTCCGGCCGGAACGTCGTGACGAGCACCGGCGGTCCGCCGTCCAGGGGCGGGCCGGTCGGCTTCCAGACTCCTTCGCCCGCAAGGTGATACGTGAAGACCGGCTGGATGTTCGGCGGGAGATAGGACGTCGAGTTGTGGTGATGGTGCTGCGGCGGGGGCTGGTTCCCGCGTACGACCACCTGCAGCGAGCCCGCGGTCGCGGCGAACGTGCCGTCGCTCACGCTCCCTTTGAGCGCAATGTTCCGTCCCGTGCGGAAGTGCTTGGGGACGGCGCCCCTGTAATCGATGGAAATCCGTGTCCGGGTATGGCCCTTGATGTCCTTCACCTGGAAGCGAATCGAGTCACCGCGATGGTGGACCGGCCCGACCACCCGGGCCACGAGGAGGACGTTTCCCGTCGCGCTCCGAACCGAGCTCGGCGTCGCCTGCGTGAACCGCTCAGGCGTGTGGAACCACGTGTTGTAGTAGTACTCGACCTCGTTGACGAGCCAGTTCCCGCCGGGCCGCAGGCGGATCCATTCGACCGTGCGCGGGAAGATGCCCTCGCTCGAGGGGAGCCGCGCCATCTGCACCCACGAGTAGATAGCGGGCGAAAGGAAAAGGAGCGCGAGGAGCGGCAGCCAGACGCGCTTGCGCGGCCCGCGCGCGCTACGCGGGCGGGGGCGAGGCCGCGGACGAGGACGCGTCGAGCTTCCCCGCGGCCTGCTTCCGGGTTCGCGAAGGTAGGGCGGTAGTCCGAGATTCGGTTCGGCGTCCAACGTCTGCGTCGATGGTACGGGCGGGATGTGACGGCGGCCAGGAGAGAACTGCGGCTAAGTACGGATCGGCCACCGGCCATCCTCGCCGATGAACGCCCATGGTCGCGTTTTCGCCGATGAATGTGCGCACGTCGGATTGGCCCAAGTCGCTGGCCGCCGTTTGCACGCGCGTTCGCGAATCGCGCGTTTGGCGCGCCGGCCTTGTGATGGCGCTATTCCTCGCCGCCTACGCGTCGTGGCAGGCGACGGGGTGGGGGGCGTCCTGGACGGCGAACCTCTTCTTTTATGTCGGCTCGGCCGCGGCCATGTTCACGGCGTATTCGGCCTCGCGGCGTTGCAGCGGGAATCGGCGGCTGGCCCGGGCTTGGCGGCTGTTCGCATTCGGGATCGCCGGCCAGCTCGCCGGTCAGGTCGCCTTCGAGGTGTACGACGCGCTCGGAAAGACCCCCTATCCGTCGGTTGCGGACATCCTCTATCTCTCCTTCTACCCCCTCATGCTCGCCGGGCTGCTTTCGCTGCCGACGGCCGGTGGCGTTCGATCCGCGCGGTTGCGGCTGGCCGTGGACCTCGCGGTCGTGGCGATCGCCGGGTCGGCGGTGGTCGTGTACGTCGTCCTCGGGCCGACCCTCGTGGCCGGCAGCGGCAGTCCGCTTCAGGTTGCGTTCTCGGTCGCGTATCCGGCAGGGGACATGGTTCTGCTCGTCGGGATCTCGTCTGTGCTCCTACGCGGGGCGATGCCGTCGTTGCGCTGGCCGCTCCGGCTGCTCGCAGCGGGTCTCGTCCTCTTCGTGGTCGGAGACGTCATCTACGGCTACATCACGCTGCACTCGATCTACCACACCGGCGACCTCGTCGACTTGACCTGGATCAGCGCGTTGGCGTTGATGACCGTCGCGGGCGCGACCCAGGTGACCAAGACGCGCACCGAGCCGCTCGAGCCGGCGCGCGACCGTGTCAGCTGGCTCCCGACCGTCGCGACCCGTTCTTCCCGGGCCTGACGCTCACCGGGATCGCAGTGCTCCTCGCGGCTCTCGTCCTCGCGCGGCAGGCGCTCGTCCAGCGCGACCTCATCAACGCGCAGAAGCAGCTGCGCCACCAGGCCTTCTACGACGCGCTGACCGGTCTGCCGAACAGGACGCTCGTGCTCGACCGGGCCGAATGGATGCTCGCCGCGGCACGCAGGCGCAGGCTACGTCTGGCCGCACTGTTCGTCGATCTCGACGGCTTCAAGGACGTGAACGACAGCTTCGGCCACGCCACCGGCGACCAGCTTCTCCAGGCCGTCGCCGTCCGCCTCACCGCTGTTGTGCGCGGCACGGACACCGTCGGCCGCTTCGGCGGGGACGAGTTCGTCGTCCTCCTCGACCCGGACGTGCAGACGGACTCCCAGGACGTGGCCGAGCGGATCCTCGCAACCCTCCGCGAGCCGTTTCAGCTCGACGACCGGAGCTTGGCACCGATCGAGATCGGCGCCAGCGTCGGGATCAATGAGATGGACGCAAGCGAGGTGGACGACGCCACCGCTGACACGCTGCTCGGAGACGCCGACCGCGCCCTGTACGCAGCGAAGGCCGCCGGCAAGGGCCGCTACACCGTCTACGGCAGGAAGTCGCCGGCCGGCGACAGCCGTCATCCCGCGTCAGCGGCGGCAGCACGCCGACCGCAGCGGAACCGTGCGCGCCTCGCCGCGGAGCTCGCGCAGGCGCTCGACGGCGACGCGCTCGAGCTGTGGTTCCAGCCCCAGGCCGACTCGCACACCGGTCGCGTGCGCTCCGCGGAGGCGCTCGTCCGCTGGCGTCACCCCGTTCACGGCCTTCTCATGCCCGTCGACTTCATCCCGCTCGCGGAGTCCACCGGGCTCATCCACAAGCTGACGACGCGCGTCCTGGATATGGCGCTCGGCCAGTGCGCCGAGTGGAAGCGCGCCGGCCTACACCTGCGCGTCTCGGTCAACGTCAGCGCGTCGGATCTCCTCGGCGACCTCGACGTGCGCGTCGCGGCGGCGCTCGAGCGCCACGACCTCGATCCGAGCGCGGTGGTGATCGAAGTAACCGAGAGCGCGATCCACTCAGACCCGGTGCGCTCAGGCGCGATGCTCACGCGACTCCAGCAGCTCGGCGTGGGCCTCTCCCTCGACGACTTCGGCACGGGCTTCTCGTCGCTGCAGCACCTCAAGATGCTGCCCGTCAACGAGATCAAGATCGACCGGAGCTTCGTGACCGAGATGACGTCGGCCGACACTGCCATCGTCGAGGCCACGACCCAGCTGGCCCACAGGCTCGGCAAGCGGGTCGTCGCCGAGGGCGTCGAAGACCGAGGCACCTGGAGTCGCCTCGCCGCAGCCGGCTGCGAGCTCATCCAGGGCTATGTCCTCTCCCGCCCCGTACCGCCGGACGAGCTCGAAGAGACGCTCAGGAGCGCCGAGGCGACCCCGACACCGCGCGCTGCCTGAGCTGAGACTGCGGGACAGGGACTCGAACCCCAACTTCCCGCTCCAGAGGCGGGCGTCCTACCATTAGACGATCCCGCAAAGGATCGGCGCCCATTGTAGCCAGGCGTTTCCTCAGATTTCGAGCCGATACATCGGGACGAGCCTTCGTTCGGTCTCGGTGTCGATGTGGGCGACGACCTCGACGTACGGCTCCAAGCCGCTCCCGCGGAGCTTCGCCTTCAGCAGGCCGTCCACCTGGAAGAGGCCCGACGAGTTGTTCATCTGGATCGAGATCTTGATCGGGCGATCGTCGCCGTCCGTGATCTCGACGTCCTCGATCGCCGCGGCCGAGAGCGAGTGCATCGACACGCTGCCCTTCTCGAACGGGATCCGCGAGCGCCCCTTCTCCATGTCGAGGGCGTCGGCGACGCGGACGATGCCGGCGTCGACCGTGAGCGGCTCGCCGTCGGCGCGGTGGCTGATGATCGCCTGCAGCACCTCCGAGACGACTACGGTCTTGTTCGGCTCGTCGTAGAGCCCGTCGAGGAGCTCCCGGACCTTCGGCTCGGAGAGGAAGAGCGAGAAGTCCTCGTGGCCGTGCCGGTGGATCGACATCCCGACGCAGTGGAGCAGGGCCGCGAGCACGACGACGATCTCGGCGTCGTCCTGCTCGAGGCCGAAGTCGCGCACGAGGCCGGGCTCGACGCCGTGCTTCGTCAGCTGGCGGAGGAGCTTGAGCGCGATGTTGGTGACGACCTGGATGTGCACCCACGAGTGGTCGTTGATCTCCATCCGGGAGACGGCGTTGACGTTCGACACGTGCCACCAGCCCTTGAGCTGGTCGTCGGCGTTGACGCGCTCGATGAGCGTCCGAAGCTTGCGGTTGCCGCGCACCGGGACGTTGATCTTCATCCGCGCGACGGCCTCGGCCGGCGTGAGGCGCGCTTCCTGGGCGGCTTCCTCCGAGACGGGCTGCTCGATGCGCTCGGCGGTCTCCTTGTCGAGCTTCACCCGCTCAGTCTGACGCATGTGCGATGAATAGCGCCGTGGACGCTCATCCCGTTCGTCTCGTCGTCGACGACGATCTGTGGCGGCCGCTGTCGCAGCAGGAGCCCGAGTTAACCGCCGTCTAGCGATCGCTGTGCCTCTCGCAGCCGTCTGGGCGGTCGCCGCCTGGCTGCTCTGGCGCTCGTCGCTCCCGGCGTACGACCTGCCGCATCTCTCCGCGCGCGCGGTCTTCCCCGCGGGCGCCCTCTCGGCGGCCCGGCACTACAGCTCGGTCGCGCGGCTCTTCTGGCTCGGCGCGACGCTCACGCAGCTTGCGGTGCTCGGCGTCTACTCCCGGTACGGAATTCGCTGGATGAAGGAGTCGGCCGCCGGCCCGGTCGGCACGGGGATGCTGCTCGGGATGATCGGCTTCTCGTTCGTCTGGGCGGCGGAGGTGCCGTTCGAAGTGCTCGGGGTCTGGTGGCGGCACCGGAACGGGCTTCCCGGCAGCTACCTCGAAGCGACGGTCGGGAACTGGCTCCTGCTCAGCTCGCAGTTCATCGCCCTCTGCGTCGCGCTCGGGGTCGCGATGAACCTCGCTCGCATCCGCCGCATCGGCGACAGGTGGTGGCTTCCCGCCGCGCCCGTCTTCGTCGGGATCACGCTTCTGCTCGCGTTCGTCACGCCGTGGCTCCTCGGTGGCCGGCCGTTCCATGCTCCGTACGTCTCGAAGCTCGAGCGGAG
>JAWVDC010000117.1:0-12937 GCA_033857715.1 Gaiellaceae bacterium
TCGACCGGCGGCACCTCGGGCGGCGCCGCCGGGTCCTGCGTCTCGCCGCGGGCCGCGGCAGCCCGCTCGGCCGCCAGCTCGTTCAGCCGCAACGCCAGCCGCTCGGCGAGGCGCCGGTTGTTGACGAAGACGATCGTCGAGCGGTGCTGGCGGACGAGCTCGACGAGCGCCGGGTACATCGAGGGCCAGATCGACCGCGCGCCGACCTCGAGCCCGGGCGTGACGTACGAGTCCCCCGCGCCGCGCTCGTACTCCCGCTGGTTCAGCTGCGACGTCGACCCGAGCTCGCGCATGTCCTCGACCGGGACGACGACCTGGAGGTCGAGCTCCTTCGCGACACCCGCATCGACGAGCTCGATCGGCCGCCCCCCGCCCACGAAGCGGCCGATCTCCTCGAGCGGCCGCTGCGTCGCCGAGAGGCCGATGCGCTGGATCGGCTGCGTCGCGATCGCCTCCAGCCGCTCGACGCTCAGCGCGAGATGAGCGCCGCGCTTCGTCCCGGCGACCGCGTGCACCTCGTCGAGGATGAGCGTGTCGACGCTCCGAAGCAGCTCGCGCGCCTGCGAGGTGAGCATGAGGAAGAGCGACTCCGGCGTCGTGATGAGGATGTCGGGCGCGTGCCGCAGCATCGCGGCGCGCTCCTTCTGCGGCGTGTCGCCCGTCCGCACCGCGACGGAAAGCTCCGAGCGCAGCCCCGCAAGCGGGCCCCGGAGGTTCCGCTCGACGTCGTAGTTGAGCGCCTTGAGCGGAGAGACGTAGAGAACGCGCAGCCCCTGGCCGGGCTCGGGGGTCAGCCGGTCAATAGCGGAGAGGAACGCGGCAAGCGTCTTCCCCGACCCGGTCGGCGCCTGGATGAGCACGCTCTTCCCGCTCGCGATGACGGGCCAGCCCTTCTCCTGCGCGGGCGTCGGCGCGGCGAAGTTCCGCTCGAACCACTCCTTCGTCCCTGGGCTGAAGACGTCGAGCGCAGCCATCGTTCGAGCATAGCCGCGGAACGTGTGTTCGCACAGGTGGCCGCGAGTAGGATCGAGAGATGCCCGAGGCGCTCTGGTTCACCGAGGACGAAGAGGCGTGCCGGCTGCTCGCGGACGATCCATTCGCGCTGCTCGTCGGCTTCGCGCTCGACCAGCAGGTCACCGTGCAGCAGGCGTTCCTCGGCCCGCTCCGTTTGAAGCAACGGCTCGGGACACTCGAGCCCGCCGCCGTCGCGAAGGCCGACCTCGAACCGCTCTTCCGCGAGAAGCCGGCGATCCACCGCTTCCCCGGTTCGATGGCGACGCGCGTGCACGAGCTTGCCGCGACAGTGGCGGAGGAGTACGGCGGCGACGCGTCGCGCATCTGGATGGAGGCGACCGATGGCAAGGACCTCCGCAAGCGCATCGGCGGGCTGCCAGGCTTCGGCGAGATGAAGATCAAGTCGCTGGGTTCCGTCCTCTACAACCGCTTCGGCGTCGAACTCGCGCAGGAGCTCGTGCCGAGCCATCCGACGCTCGGGGACGTCGACTCACCGCAGGCGCTGACCGACTATCAGGCCGCGAAGAAAGAGCACAAGCAAGAGTGGATGGCGTCGAAGTCCGCACGCTGACCGACGGCGGTCAGTCGGCCGAGGACATCGCCAACGCGCTCGCCGAGTTCGTCTCCGCCGCGAAGAAGACACTCGAGGTCGCGATCTACGACATCAACCTCCCCGAGCCGACCGGGAAGATCGTCCGCGACGCATTCGACGCCGCGAGCGCGCGCGGGGTCAGCGTCCGGCTCGCCTACAACGCCGATTACCGCAAGGACACGCCCGTCCCGCCGCCGCCGACCACCGTGCCGCCGTACATCGAGGCGTTCCCCTTCCCCACCGCCGCGATCCCCGGCGTGCCCGACCTCATGCACCACAAGTACGTCGTCCGCGACGGCGCGTCTGTGTGGACGGGCTCGACGAACTGGACGATCGACTCCTGGACACGCGAGGAGAACGTCATCGTCACGGTCGAGTCGGGTGCGCTCGCCGCGCGCTACCTCGAGGACTTCGAGCAGCTCTGGACGACGCGGAACGTCTCGCACAGCGGCAAGGTCGAGACGACGCCCGTCCCGCCCGGCGTCGCCGCGTGGTTCTGCCCGCGCCGCGGCGAGAAGCTCGCGCACCACATGGCGCGCGCGATCCGCTCGGCTCGGCGCCGCATCCGGATCGCGTCGCCGGTGATCTCGAACGGCTCGATCCTCACCGCGCTCTCCGAGGTCGCGGCCGCCGGCAAGATCGACCTTGCGGGGGTCGTGGACGCGACGCAAATCTCCGAAGTTCTCTACCAGTGGCACCAGAATCAGGAAGAGACGGGGCTCCCGGACGTGAAGGGCCCGCTGCTCCGCTCGACGCTGACGGGCGCGCCCTTCTCGGGGAAGGTGACGACGCCGTACGGGCCTGGCACGGTGCACGACTACATGCACGCGAAGGTGTCGGTGATGGACGACACCGTCTTCGTCGGGAGCTTCAACCTCTCGCACTCGGGCGAGATGAACGCGGAGAACGTGCTCGAGTTCTCGGACGCCGGGATCGCCGAGCAGATGGTCGCGTTCATCGACGGCGTCCGCGGTCGCTATCCGGCGGTGTCTCTGGCACCGTGAGGGGCGTGCGCCGTCCGCTTCTCCTCGCCGCCGTCGTCTCGATCGCCCTTCTCGCCGGCTCCGCGCACGCGCAGCCGCTCCCGAGCGCGCCGACCTGCCACATCTTCCCGGCGGACAACCCGTGGAACACGCGGGCCGACTCGCTGCCGATCGCGCACAACTCGGCGGCGATGATCAAGGCGATCGGCCTGAACGCTCCCGTGCACGCCGACTTCGGCTCGGGAACGTGGGACGGCGGCCCGATCGGGATCCCGTTCGACGTCGTCTCGAACGCGACCCCGACATACCGCGTGCGCTTCGAGTACGCCGACGAGTCGGACAAGGTTCGCTACCCGATTCCGGCGCACGTCCATATCGAGGGCGGTGCGAAATCGTCCGGCGACCGCCACGCGCTGCTCGTCGACAAGAGCACGTGCCGGCTATACGAGCTCTTCAACCTCCGCCACACGAGCCTCGGCTGGAAGGCCGGCTCGGGCGCGACGTGGAGCCTCTCGTCGGACCACCTCCGCCCCGCCGGTTGGACGTCGGCGGACGCGGCCGGGCTACCAATCTTCCCCGGCCTCGCGCGCTGGGACGAGGTCGCGGCCGGGAGGATCGACCACGCTTTGCGGTTCACCGCGCCCGAGACCCGCCGCGCGTACGTCTATCCGGCGCGGCACTTCGCCTCGGACTCGACGAGCACGTCGCTGCCGCGGATGGGACTCCGCGTGCGGCTCAAGAAGAGCGTCGACATCTCGACGTTCCCGCCGCAGGCGCGCGTCGTGCTCAAGGCGCTGCGGGTCTACGGGATGATCCTCGCCGACAACGGCTCGCCCTGGTACGTCTCCGGCGCGCCGAACTCACACTGGTCGAACGACGACCTCCACTCCCTCGGCCGGCTGACCGGAGCCGACTTCGTCGTCGTCGACACGAGCTCGCTCCCACATCTCGGCACATAACGCCATGTCCCAACAAGACACGTCTGGTGCCAGGCACCGGACGTGTCCCTTCCGGACACCGAACCGCATGGTTGACCCGCTGGATGTCGGACGGAGCCATGTCCGGTGCCTGGCACCGGACGTGGGGCTTTCGGACGTGTCCGCAACGGACAGTTAGCCGCGCGTCTTCGGCAGAGGCGTGAGGAGCGGCTCGACCTTCTCGCGCAGGTGCTCGAAGTTCGGCGGCAGGATGAGCGCCTCGCCGAGGTGCGCTGGATCCTCGTCCGCGGCGAACCCCGGGCCTTTCGTCGCGACCTCGAACAGCACGCCCGTCGGCTCGCGGAAGTAGATCGAGTGGAACCAGAAGCGGTCGATCACCTGCGTCGGCCGGCCGCCCGCGGCCTCGACGCGCTCGATCCACGCCTCCTCTTCGCCGAGCTCGCACGCCCACGCGACGTGGTGGACGGTGCCGGAGCCGCCAACGCCGGGCAGCTCGGGCGCCTGCTCGTACGCGATCCAGCCTTGCCGCGAGTCGCCCCGCGTCAAACCGTCCTCGAAGCCGAGCGCCTCGAGAAACGCCGTCGGCTCCTCCCCGTACGCGCGCACTCCCTCGAACCCCTGCAGCGCCATCTCGCGCGGGATCTCGGGATGGTCGGCGATGAGCGGCGCGTCGGGCACGTCGGCGACGACGAGGTCGTGCCGCAGCCCATCCGGATCCTCGAACGGCACCGACCCCACGCGCGAGCGCCAAAACTCGAGCGCCTCCTCCGAGCCGACACGCCAGACCACGGTGTGGATCATCCCGGCGCCCGCCCGCCCTTCGCGCGCGTTCGGGTACTCGAAGAACGTGATGTCCGACCCCGGTGTGCCGTCCTCGTCGGCGTAGAAGAGGTGGTAGACGGTCGGATCGTCCTGGTTGACCGACTTCTTCACGAGCCGGAGCCCGAGGGTGCCGGTGTAGTACTCGACGTTCCGCGGCGCGTCGCCGGTGATGCACGTCACGTGGTGGATTCCGTCGAGCCTCATCCCGACCTCCCGAAAAATTCGCTGGCTGTCCCGGACGGAGCCGCACGCAGTGCACACGAGCGTCCCCGCATTCCCGACCGATACTTCCAGGACCGGGAGGCCCTCTGCGCCTCCGGCAGCGGCCCGGCACGGTCGTGGAGCGGGCCGGTCTGCTCCTCGACCTCCCAGCCGGCGAGCTCGACGGCCTTGCGCAGGCCGCGGCGGTTGAAGACGAACCACTCGCGACCGTCGCGGCGGCCGTCGAGCCGCGCGAGCGGCGCCGGCAGAGCCTCGAGCGGCAAGGACACCGTCTCGAGCACGAGGAGATGGCCGCGACACACGCTCCGAAGATGTTGGAGCGCCCCGACCGGATCGCGCAGCATCTGCAGGACGTAACCCATGAAGACGACGTCCCACTCGCCGTCCACTTCGAAGACGTCGCGCTCCTCGTAGCCCACGGACGACCCGAGCGCCTCCCGCGCCTGCTCGAAGCGCTGTCGAGTTCTCGCCTGGAACGGTGACGGATAGTCGGTGGCGAGCACCTCCGCAGCGCCGCGACGCTCCATCTCGAACGCCCAGAACCCGTCGGCCGTGCCGACGTCGAGACACCGCTTGCCTGTCAGATCCGGCCACGGGATGCGCCGCGCGGTCTCGCGCAGGTCCCAGCCGCCCGGGGTGACGGAGCCGTCGGGAAGCTCGATGACGTGCCACCATTGCTCGGACACGGCTCGAGCCTATCCCTCCTTGGAGGGAGGGCCGGGCGCGCCGCATGCGCCGATCCAAACCGTATGTCGAAACTTGCGCTCTGCGGCCTCGCGGCGGTTATCGCCCTCGCGAGCTCTTTCGCCCTGACCGGCTCCCCTTCGGTCGCGCGGGCTGCGGTCGCGGCCCAGTCGGTCGCCGCAGCGCCGAACACGCCGCCGCCGCGGAACCGGAGGACGGCGCGCCGGATCCTCCGCGCCGACGTCGTCCGGCTCGCGCACGACTACACGAACACGCGCTACCGCTCCATCTGCGCCACGGACATGACGACCCGGGAGCTTCGAAGCCTCGGCGGCACGTCCAATTGCATCCTCAAGGTCGGCCTCATCAACTCCCTCGTGCCGGTGAGGTCGTTCACGATCACGGAGATGAAGCTCGGGCGGCTCCACCGCTGGGGCACCGTCACGCTCTACCTCAACGGGAACAAGCTCCACCGCATCCACGCCCTCGCGAAGTGGGAAGGCCGCGCGTACCGGCTGGACCACGAGAGCGGATGGAAGCCCGCCGCATTAGTCGGCCGCTAGGACGACGCGGAGAGGTGTCGCGGCGAAGCACCGGGGAAGGAGCTTCGCATGCCGACAGACCAGTACCACGAGCCACCAGAGGAGCTCTCCGCCGAGACTCGCACGTTCGCCCGCCTCGTCACGTCCCTTCAGGAGGAGGCCGAGGCGATCGGGTGGTACGAGCAGCGCATCTCCCTCGAGCAAGACGACGACGCCCGCCGGATCATGGAAGTCGCACAACAGGAGGAGTTCCTCCACTTCGCGATGGACCTCGAGTTCCTCACTCGCCGGAAGGAGAAGTGGCGGACCGCGCTGCGAGGCATCCTCTTCAAGGACGGCGACATCGTCGAGAACAAAGAGGCGATCGAGGACGAGGTCGAGGAGTCCTAGGACAGGCGCAACGCCTCGGCGCAGCCGAGCAGGTGCTCGGCGCTCGCGGTGGCCCCGACGCGGGCGGCGAACAGGCCGTGTGTCACGCTCTTGGCCAACGCCCAATCGCGGATCCGCTCGCGGTCGAGACCGCTCTCACCAGCGAGAAGGTCGAGGCGCCTCTCGAGCTCCTCGCGGTCGGGCACCGGCTCCTTCCCGGCGCGCGGCGGGTCGACGAGGAGCCAGCCGAGCTCGTACTCGCGCTCGCCGGCGGATGCGCCCGGGTCGAGCGCGAGCCATGGCTGCCGCGTCGAGCTCCGGATGTTCGCCTGTGGAGGTCGCCGTGGATGAGCCAGGTCTCGTCGCGCGGCGCGGCGTAGACGGCGACCGCTTCGTTGAGCAGCGACCGGTCGCAGGCGTCCGGCACGAGCGCGTAGTCCTCCTCGACGAGAGGCAGGATCTCGGCGAAGTGGTCGCTGATCGGGCGGAACGGGTGGCCATCCTCGAGCGGGCGCCAAAGACGGCGCGCGATATCGAGCGCAACGGCGAATGCCTCGTCGATCGGTCGCGCAGTCAGTGCATCGCCCGGCTCGACGAGCTCGAGGAGAAGGGCAGACCGCTCACGGTTCGACTCGAGAAGGAGGACAGCGCCGTCTCCTCCCCAGATCCGCAATGCCTCCGCCTCCCCCGCGCCTTCATGCTCGGGCAGCGTCAGTTTGAGAACCGCCGGCATGCCGTCGCGGCGCGTGGCCCGGGCGACGTACGAGAAGGATGACGGGAACGTCTCGCCGAGCGTCAGATCCCACTCCTCGAGGCACGCCTCCACCAATTCGGGCAGCCGCTCGAGCCACGCCGACCCGCCGGGATGACCCTCGCCGACGACCTCGCGGAGCCGCTGCGGGATATCGATCACGCTCGAAGCGGTATCAACCGCCGCGGGCGGCGAGCACTGCACGAGCGGCTTCGAGGTCGTCCGGGTGGACGAGGATCTCGCGCGGGCCGGTGGCGATGAAGTCCTCGAGCGGCGAGTCGATCGCGTCCGTCGGCTTGTAGCCGCACTCGATTCCGGCCGAGCGGAGGAGCCCGATTACGAGCTCGGCCTCCGTCTCGTCGGACACGACGGTCAGAACGGTGGTGTCGCTGTCCTCCACGGCGGAAAGGCTACTCGTCCTGCGAGTCAGTTGAACGGGCGAAGCGTCGGGAAGTCGCTCTTCCCGTCGAGCAGGTGCCGGAGGAAGAGCGCGACGCCGATGTCGCCCGCGAGGAGCGAATAGCGGCCTCGGCCGAGCTGCTCCCGCTCCCGCGCGACCTGGGCGATCGCGTGCATCCCGAACGCGCGCGCCCGGTCGAGCCAGACGTCGTCGCCCGTCCGCTGGTGGAGGACGAGGAACGCGTATGCGTTGCCGGCCGTGCCGTGGCACAGGCCGGAGCCCTTCGCGAGCGGCCCGGCGCGCCATGTCAGCTCCCCGCCCGCGACGGCGAGGTCCTCGTCCATGAAGTCGCCGAGCGCCGCCACGATGCCTGGCGCACCGTGGCACCACTGCACGCGCATCTTCTCGGGCGAGTCTCCCTCGGCCGGGGGCCAGTTGACGAGCGGGCCGTCGCGACGCACGTGCGCGGCGAGCACGGAGTCGACCTCGAACGACCGCCGGTTCGCGAGCGCGCGCGCGTTTCCGGCGAAGCCGTGGGCGACGCCGAGGATGCGATCGGGCCGGCCGAGTTGTTGCGTCCACATACCGTCCTCGTCACGCGCGGCGAGGACGTCGTCGGCCAGCGCATCCCAGACCGCCGACCATCGCTGCTCGCCGGTCCACGCGAGCATTGCCTCGGCGGCGAGGAGCTTTCCCGGTCTCCCGTTCATCACCTCGTTCGTCTCGAGCTCGAGGTCGGCGAGGACGAGCTCGTGCACTCGGTCGCCGACGCCGGAGTCGCCCGTGAGGAGAAACGCGACAAGAGCGACTCCGAGCTCTCCGAACGTGTAGCTCATCGGAGTCTCGTATTCGACTGCCGCCGGCTGGACGCGAATGTGGTCGAGGAACGAGAGCGACGCGTCTGCCCAGCCGGTCGAGCCAAGCTCGTGCAGTGCCCAGATGATCCCCGCGCCGCCGAAGTAGACCTCGGAGTAGAACGGCTCGACGTCGGCCGAGACCGCGGGCCAGCGGGTGCCGTCGTATGCAGCCTCGGTGTCGGCGACGATCGCGGCGATCGCTGCTTCCGCACCCTCCTCGCTCCATTCGTCCCCGGCGAGCGGCTCGTGCTCGCTCGGCCGCCAGAGCTCAGACACTCGCGAGGAGGAACGCAGGCGAGTCGCTCAACCGGAAGTCCCCTGGTTGCGCACCTCGAGTGAGGCTCGGTACAACGGCCTACCGTCGGGGAGCAACCAGTAATCCGGACCGGGGAGCGTCCCAGCCTCGATCCCGGCGAGGGTCAAGAGGCGCTTCGTAACTCCGGTCGCCGAGTAGAGCTCTCCGTCGTACCGCCAGCGCAGCGAACGGGAGGTCGTATCTCCCGTCCACTCCACGATCGCCGCATCCGGGTTCTGCTCGACAAAAGCCACGACGGCCGGTCTCCACTTCGCATTCAATGTGTCGATTCCGAGACGAAGCTCCTGGCCCGGTTGAAGTACTCCGGCGGCAGCAAGCACAGCATCGAGCTCGCCCCGCGTTCCCCACGCCGCGCGTGCTCTTCCTCCTGCTCACGACGACGCCGCCGAACGAGGTAGTCCTCAGCCTCAGGCATCGGAATGACCTGGCGCGAAGAGAGGATCGCCTTTCCATCGCCGCGGCCGCGGACGGCGACCTCGACGCATCCGATGTCGAGGTTGAACTCGCGGAGCCAAAGCACGACCGACGTCACCGCGGGTCCGAACCGGCCCGCCACAAGCCTGATCCTGACCCCGGTCAGCTCACCTTCGGCAAGCACGGGCGCGTGGGCAAGGAGGGCGGCGTCAGCCTGTTCTTGGCTCACGGAATGGAAGCGGGCGAACGCGTCACGAAGGTCATCGAGCGTCAGCTGCGAGCAGTACGCGCCGTACTTCAGTGCTTGCAGGTCGGTTGCGTCTGGCGCACGATCGCGCTTTAGCTCCGCGACGACGAGAGCGCCGTCCTGATCCACGAAGAGCGCGTCAAGGCGATCGGCCACTCGCTGGTCTCGCAGCTCCCACTGATCGAACTCGCTTGTGATGAGGAGCAAGCCGGGGGCGACGATCTCAGGATGGGCGAGAACCCAACGCTGCAGATCGGCTCTCTCCTGTAGCCCAGCTTCTTGGAACGTCAGCTCCTGCATCGGCGCGGCCTCACCGGTCTCGAGGTCGATGACGAACGCCGCTTCGCCGGTGACGGCCATCGCTAACCGACGCCGGCGAGGAGGAACGCGCGAGACTCGCGTGCCATCTCGCGTGCGATCACGAGGCGCTGGACTTCCTGCGTGCCCTCGTAGATCTGCGTGATCTTCGCGTCGCGCATGAAGCGCTCGACGGGGTACTCCTTGATGTAGCCGTAGCCGCCGAGGATCTGGACGGCCTCGGTCGTCGCGAACATCGCGACGTCGCCGCACTTGAGCTTCGCCATCGCGGAGGCCTTCGTCAGCTCCGGCCCGTCGACGCCCTCGTCGGCCATGCGGCCGTAGCGGTAGAGGAG
Source organism: Gaiellaceae bacterium (assembly GCA_033857715.1). Lineage (GTDB taxonomy): Bacteria > Actinomycetota > Thermoleophilia > Gaiellales > Gaiellaceae > Palsa-739. The sequence goes on from JAWVDC010000117.1 coordinate 9,805, forward strand.
GCCGCGCGCCGCTTCGCACTCCGTCTCCATGTCGGCGAGCTTCGCCTGGATGAGCTGGTGCTGCGCGATCGGCTTGCCCATCGTCTCGCGCGTCTTCGCGTATTCGAGCGCGTAGTCGGTCGCGCCTTGCGCGATGCCGAGCGCCTGCGCCGCGACGCCGGGGCGCGAGCGGTCGAGGATCCGCATCGCGATCTTGAAGCCGTCGCCCTCCTCGCCGAGGAGGTTCTCCGCGGGGATGCGCACGCCGTCGAACGTCAGCTCTCCCGTCGTCGAGCCGGAGATGCCCATCTTCGGCTCGAGCCGCGCGACGGCGAAGCCCGGCGTGTCGGCCTCCACGACGAAGGCGGAGATGCCGGAGTGGCCCTGCTCCGGGTCGGTCTTCGCGAAGACGGTGTAGAGGCTGGCGACGCCGGCGTTCGTGATGAAGCGCTTCGAGCCGTCGAGGACGTACTCGTCGCCGTCGCGGCGGGCCGTGGTGCGCATCGCCGCGCTGTCGGAGCCCGAGCCGGACTCTGTGAGCGCATACGCCGGGAGCCACTCCCCGCTCGCAAACTTCGGGAGGTACTTGTCCTTCTGGTCGTCCGTCCCCGCGATTTTGAGCCCGAGCGACCCGAGCTCCTGCACCGCGAGGATGAGCGCCGATGTCCCGCAGACTTTCCCGACTTCCTCGATCGCAATGAGCGAGAGGAGCGTGCCGGTGCCGAGGCCGCCGTACTGCTCGTCGAAGAAGAGCCCGAAGATGTCGTTCTCGCGGAAGAGCTCGACGACGTCCCAGGGGAACTCGTGCGTCTCGTCGATCTCCGCCGCACGCGGCGCGATGCGCTCGCGGGCGACTTGGCGGACGAGATCGCGAAGCTCGCGCTGCTCGTCGGTGAGGACGTCCCAGGCCACGCGCAGAGTCTATTCCGGCGCGTGACAGACGGCCTCGACGTTGTTGCCGCCGGGGTCGAGAACGAACGCGCCGTAGTAGTTCTCGTGGTACCAGCGGAGGCCCGGCGGGCCGTTGTCCGTGCCACCGGCCGCGAGCGCGGCGGCGTAGAACGCGTCCACGGTTGCGCGGTCCGGTGAGGCGAACGCGATGTGCATCCCGGTCGTGTACGGCTCGCGCTGGTGGATCCAGAAAACCGGGCGTTGCTCGCCCAATCCGCACACGCCATCCTCGGCCCACTCGGCCAGGACCCGCCAGCCGAGGGGCGCGAGCGCCTGCTCGTAGAACGCCCGGCCGGACGCGTAGTCGCGCACGTTGGGGCCGACATGGTCGAACATGGGGACATGATCCTCCGTAACGGGACGATTCGCACGCTCGACCCGTCGCTGCCCACGGTCGCTGCGTTGTGGATCGCGGGCGACCGCATCGCGGGCGGGGTCGGCGTCCACGAGACCGCGCTGCCGAGCCCCGACACCGTCGACCTCGGCGGGCGGTGCGTCCTGCCGGGGTTCACCGATTCGCATGTCCACTTCCCGACGTGGGCGCTCTCGCAGCGGGACGTGAAGCTCGACGGCTGCGGCTCGCTCGCCGAAGCGCTCGACCGCGTGCGCGCCGCGCCGCGCGAGGGAGCGTGGGTGCGCGGACAGGGCTGGCGCGACGCGGAGTGGCCCGACGGGCCGCCGACGGCCGCGGCACTCGACGCCGACGTCTCCGACCGACCGGCGATGCTGATCTCGAAGGACTACCACGGTCTCTGGCTCAACTCGATGGCGCTCGCGCTTGCGGGCGGCGATCTCGACGTCGAAGGCGGAGTCGTGGTCCGCGACGCGACGGGCGCGCCGACCGGCGTCCTGTACGAGGAGTCCGCGTGGCAGTTCAAGGCGCGCTACGTCGTGTCGCCGGACGACGAGTACCTCGCCGCGATGCGCGAGGGCGTGCGTGTCGCTGCGTCGCGCGGCGTCACGGCGCTGCACGACAAGGACGGCTGGCTCGGCGCGATCGGCTTGTGGCAGCGGCTCGAGCAGAGCGGGAGCCTGCCGCTCCGCGTCTGGCAGTCGACGCCGGCCGACCGGCTCCCCGCGCTGCGCGAGCTCGGCCTGCGGAGCGGCGCCGGCTCTCCCCTCCTCCGCCTCGGCTACCTCAAGACGTTCATGGACGGGACGCTCGGCTCGCAAACGGCGTGGATGAGCGACGGCTCGGGCGTCGTGATCACGTCGGGCGAGGGGCTCGAGGAGATCGTGCGCGAGGGCGCGGCGGCGGGCTGGCCGGTCGGCGTGCACGCGATCGGCGACGCGGCGAACACGGCCGCGCTGGACGCGTTCGAGCGCTCGGCGGACGTGTGGCGCGCCGCCGGCCTCCGGCAGCGGATCGAGCACGCGCAGTGCCTCGACCCCGCCGACGTCCCGCGCTTCGCGGAGCTCGGCGTCGCGGTGTCGGCGCAGTTCTCCCACGCCCCGTCGGACGAGCAGCTCGCGAAGCGCTTCTGGGCGGACCGCCTCGACGGCACGTACTCGTTCCGCTCCCTCGTCGACTCAGGAGCGGTTGTCGCGAACGGCTCCGACGCGCCGGTGGAGGAGCTTTCCCCGTGGGCGGGCGTCGTCGCCGCGGTACTCGACCACTGGCGCGAGGATCAGCGCCTCACCGTCGAGCAAGCGCTCCACGCCGTGTGTGTCGCGCCCGCGTGGCTCTCACATGACGAACGAACGCGCGGCACGCTCATCCCGGGCCGGTACGCGGACCTTGTCGTCCTCGACCGCGACCCGCTCACGTGCGAACCGGAAGAACTGCGCGAGGTGCAAGTCGTAGCGACGATGCTCGGCGGCCGCTGGACCCACAACCCGCCGCCCTGGGACTGATGCACCGACGCACCATCATCGGAATCGGCGCGTTTCCCGCGCCGGCGCTCGTCAATTACGCCCTTGGGCTCGCAAAGGGACGGCGAGTCCTCGTCGACACAACGGCGTCGCCGGGATACGCCGACTTCGAATGGCCCGAGGCGTGGGACGCGGACATAACGCCGCTGTCCTTCTACCCGTGGCCGCCCGAAGACCTGCGCGAATTGGCGCTGTCGCACGACGCGATCTTGGTCTGCGGCGGCAACACGGCCAACATGCTCGCGGTGTGGCGCGTCCACGGCTTCGACAAGATCCTTCGTGAGGCGTGGGAGTCGGGGATCGTCCTCTTCGGCTGGAGCGCCGGAATGAT
>JAWVDC010000118.1:0-2816 GCA_033857715.1 Gaiellaceae bacterium
TCTGGCGCGCCAGCGTTTCGGCGCTCGGAACGAACTTCGTCGGATCGACGCCGAGAACCTCGTAGACGCCGTCGGTCCAGGACACGGCACCCGTCTGGACGTCCCAATCCCAGGTCCCGAGGCCGGCTGCCAGCTGCGCGAGCTCCAGTGCCGCCCGACTTCTCTGGAGCTCTTCGTCCGCAACCTTCTTTGCGGTGATGTCCACCGCCACGCCGAGCACGCGGACGAGCGCGCCGTCGGCATAGACCGACGTCGAGCGCCCGAGGAGCCACTGGATCCCTCCGTCAGGACGCAGAACTCGATACTCGAGGTCCAGAGGGATGCCGCCCGTGTACGCCACCTCAGCCGCACGCCTCACGCGTTCACGATCGTCAGGATGCAGCAGTGGCTCGAGCCCGTCGAGCCCTGCCGGATAGTCCGGCGCGAGCCCGCACAACTTGCGTAGCCCGTCGGACCATGTCGTCCTGCCGGTGACGAGGTCGACATCCCAGGTTCCGATGCCCGCACCCTCCTGCGCAAGCCTGAAGCGCTCCTCACTGCGGGCGAGCGCGTCCTCCTGAGCCTTGCGTGCCGTGATGTCGTGGGCGATCCCGAAGGTGCCGAGGAGCGTCCCGTCACGCGCACGGTAGGGTCCTTTCGTCGTCAGCAACACTTTCGTCGTGTCGCCGATCGCGATCGTCTCCTCGAAGGTCTCGACCGTGCCGCGTTGCAGCGTCAGGTTGTCGGTCTCGGCAAAGCGAGCCGCCAAGGACGACGGAAGCACCTCGTGCGGCAGACGGCCGACGAGTTCCGAGACCGGACGTCCAAGCGTCCGGGCGGCTGCGGCGTTGACGGCGATGAAGCGGCCCTCCACGTCCTTGACGAAGATGTCGTCGTTCGTGCCCTCGATCACGGCCCCGAGCACGCGGTGCGACTGCTCGGCTTGTGTCTCGGCCCTCCGACGGCGCTGGGCGCTCGCAACCACATTGGCGACGGAGCGGACGAACGACACGTCGTCGACCGAAAACGCGCGGAGCTCGCGGGTGTGAGCGCTCAGCACCCCGTAGGTGCCGCCGTTCGATCCGATCGGTGCCGAAAGCCCGCTCCGGATGCCTGCGGCCGCCATCGCCGCGGAGAGCGCGAACCGCTCCTCGCTCGATGAGTCGGCCATGATCACGGGTTGCGCGGTTGCCACGGTGAAACCGCTGTGCGATGCCGAGCCAGAAGGGACGATGGTGCCGACGAGGTCGTCCTGCCACCCGACGACGGAGCGGATCGCGAACTCCGAGCGTGCGGGCCCGAGCTCGAGGATGGCCGCGAACTCGGCTCCGAGTCCTCCGGCGAGCGCGGCGCACGCGCTGTCGAGCAAGTTCTGCGCCGGGATGTCCTCAAGAGCGTCTTGGCCGAGGAGCGCGACCGCCCGCTGCTGGGCAAGGCGCTGTCGAAGCTCGTTGCGTGCGCTGACCGAGATGTGGAGCCCGGCCGCGGAGCGCCGAAGCGCAAGGAAGACGACGGCGGTCAGCACCGCAAGCGCGGTGACGGCACCGATGTCGGCCGCCGATCGCTCTCCGGTGATGAGTTCGACGGCGACGATCCCGGCTATTGCGCCCATAAGAAGCATGGCGGAGACCACGGGCCGCTTGACGAACCACATCATTCACGCAGCCTGGTCGGCGGGCGGGCACCGGGTCATCCGTGCATGACCGCCCAGACGTGCGGAAAACTACGGACTAGAGGCCGAGCCGTTCCAGCATGGTCTGGTTCCGCCGCCATTTCGGGGACGCCTTGACCTGGATCTGCAAGTAGACCTGATGGCCCACAAGCTTCTCGACGAACGGGCGCGCGGCTCGGCCGATGTCGCGCACGACGCTGCCGCCCTTGCCGATCAGGATCTGCTTCTGACTCTCCGTCTCCGTGTACAGGCGGACGTGGACGAGCTTCTCGTCCATCTCCACCACCTCCGCGGTGATGGCGTGCGGGAGCTCCTCCTTCACGCGATGGAGCGCCTGCTCGCGCACGAGCTCCGCGATGCGCGCCTCGAGCGGCATGTCGGTGTCGGTACCGGCGGGGTAGTACATCGGCCCCTCCGGGAGCAGCGAGATCAGATCGCCCCGCAGCTCGTCGATGCCGTCGTTCGACAGTGCGCTCACCGGGTGCAGAGCGTGGAACGGGCCGAGCGCGGCGGCTGCCTTCATCTGGGTGACGACGTGACCGGGCTTCAGCCGGTCGATCTTGTTCACGACGATCACGACGGGAACGCCGAGCGCGAAGACACTGCGTGCGACGTGCCGGTCGCCCGCGCCGATCCGCTCGCGCGCGTTCACGACGAGCAGCACTGCGTCGACGTCTGCATCCTTCATCGTGTCGTTGACCGTGCCCTGCATGCGCTCGGTCATCATGTCGACCGGCTTCTGCCATCCCGGCAAGTCGACGAGGACGAGCTGCGCGTCGTCGTTCGTGTGCACGCCGCGAATGCGATGCCGCGTCGTGTGCGGCTTGTCGGAGACGATCGCGACCTTCGTGCCGGTCAACGCGTTGACGAGGGTGGACTTGCCCACGTTCGGACGGCCGGCGACGGCGACGAAGCCCGACTTCATCCGGGCAGGGTCCAGGTGTCCGGCAGCAGGTCGGCGGCGCTCGCCGTCCCGATCGTGCCGTCTCCCCGGCGGTACTCGACCAGCGGGACGCGCCATTCGTAGAGCCACTGGCGGCACCCGCCGCACGGCGACGCGCTGATCGCGACGACCGCGATGTCACCCGGCCGGTAACCCGCAGTCGATGCCGCCCCGATCGCAGTCTTCTCCGCACACTGCGCAAGCGGGAAGGCCGCGTTCTCG
>JAWVDC010000119.1:0-7893 GCA_033857715.1 Gaiellaceae bacterium
CTCGAACGGATGGACGAACGTGCCGCCGGACTCCTCGACGTACGCGAACGCCGTCTCGATCGACTCCTCGAGGGCGGGGCCGGTGAGCACGACCTCCGCGCCATACGCGCGCGTCGCGTCGACCTTCGCCATCGGGGAGTCCTGGGGCATGAAGACACGCGCCGGGGCGCCGAGCTCGCGGGCCGCCCACGCGACGGCTTGGCCGTGGTTGCCTGCGCTCGCGGCGACGACGCCGGCCGCGCGCGTCTCCGCGTCGAGCGACGAGAGCTTCGTGTACGCGCCGCGCACCTTGAACGAGCCCGTCCGCTGGAGACTCTCCACCTTCATTACGACGGGCCGCCCCGCGAGCCGCGAGAGCGTCTCCGTCGGGTAGACCGGCGTGACCCGCGCGACACCTGCGATCACCTCGCGGGCGCGCTCGATGTCAGGAAGTCCGGGAGCCGTCACTGTCGCCATCGTGGATGTGGAAGACCTTCTCGAGTATCTCGCGCACGGCCGTGAGCGGGTCGAGCTCGCGCGCCTGCACCTCGGCGAGGAGGCGGCGCAGCTCGGGATCGTCGGTGACCGCGCGCTCGAGATGCCGGCCGGCGCGGCTCGACGCGACCGCGAACACCTCGCGCGCGAGGTTCGCGCGGCGCCGCTCCTCGAGCTGCCCGCTCTCGGTGAGGAACGCGCGATGCGCCTCGATCTTCTCCCAGAGCGCCTCGATGTTCTCGCCGCGGATCGCCTCGGTGAGGACGATCGGCGGGTCCCAGTCCTTGCCGTGGCCGAGTTGGAGGATGGAGCGCACCTCGTTGAGCATCGTCTTCGCGGCGGGGCTGTCCATCTTGTTGATCGCGATGACGTCGGGGATCTCCATGATCCCGGCCTTGAGCGCTTGCACTGCGTCGCCCGAGCCGGGCATGAGCACGAGGAGGACAGTGTCGGCGATCCCGATCACCTCGACCTCGCTCTGCCCCGCGCCTACGGTCTCGAGCAGGACGATGTCCTTCCCGGCCGCGTCGAGCACGAGCAGCGCTTGGAGCGTCGCTTCCGCGAGCCCACCGAGATGGCCGCGCGTTCCCATCGAGCGGATGAAGACGTCGGGGTCGAGGAAGTGGTCGGTCAGCCGGATCCGGTCACCGAGGAGCGCGCCGTGCGTGAACGGGCTCGACGGATCGACCGAGATGACGCCGACGGTCTTCTCCTGCGCGCGCACGTGGCGGATGACCGCCGACGCGAGGCTCGACTTCCCGACGCCGGGCGGGCCGGTGATGCCGACTGAATACGCGGAGCCGGTCTCGGGATAGACGTCGGCGACGACGCCGTACGCGAGCGGGTCGCCGTCCTCCACGAGCGAGATAGCGCGCGCGAGCGCACGCCGGTCGCCGGAGCGGACGCCGGCTGCAAGATCCTCCCGTGTCCACTCGCGGCGGGTCGGCACCGCGCGGATGCTAGTCGGGCGCTGCGACGGCAGGCGCGTACGTCGCGATGATCGTCCCTGTCGCCGTCACCTCGTGATCGACCAACCGGAGCGGCCGAAGCTCACCATCGTCCGGGAAGACCCGCTTCCCACCCCCGACGAGCACCGGGTCGATCATCAGCCGGAACTCGTCCACGAGACCGTGCGCGATGAGCGAGTGGACGAGCACCGTGCTGCCGATCACGAGGAGGTCGCCGCCGTCCTGCTCCTTCAGCGCCGCGATCGCGTCGGGGAGCGGCCCCTCGAGCAGCGTCGAGTTCTCCCACTCGAGCGGGCCGGAGAGGGTCGTCGAGGCGACGTGCTTCGGCTTTGTGTTCATCCACTCCGCGAACTCCGGGGCTGCGTCCGCGGTCGGCCAATAACCTGCGAAGAGCTCGTACGTGCGCCGGCCGAGGATGAAGCCGCCCGCGCCGCCGATGACCTTCTCGACACCGTCGTCGGAGCCGTACGGCCAGTGCCAGCCGCCGTGCGCGAATCCGCCGGAGGTGTCCTCGTCCGCCCCGCCCGGCGCCTGCGCGGTCCCGTCGAGGGCGAGGAACTCGTTGACGATCACCTTCCGCACGGCAGTCTCCTACCCACTCGTCTGCACCACGGCACCACCGGCCGGGGCGGCCTCGCCCTCGGCGGCCGTCTCGCCGCCGAGCTTGCGCGCGATGGCCCAGCCCGCGACCGCCGCGAAGCCAAGCGACGCGGCCGCGGCTCCCCACTCCCAGCGAGGCACATCGGGCCCGACTCCCTCGTGGACGAATGCGCCGCCCGCGAACTCGCCGATTGCGACGGCGAGATACGTCGCGCTCATCACGAACGTCAGCGCACGGCCGCGCATCATGTCGAACGTTCCGCGCTGGACGAGGAGCGCGTTGCAGGCGACGGCGGCGCCGTTCCCGATGCCGAGCACGACGCAGCATCCGGCGGCGGCCCAGACGTTCGGGCTGACCGCGGCGCCGACCAGGCCGAGGGCCATCACGGCGAGCCCTGTGCCGTACGAAATCCCGACTCCCCATCGCTCGAGCACGTGCGCGCTAAAGAACGCGCCGACCACGAGCCCCGCGCCGATCGCGCCGTAGAGGAAGCCATAGCCGAAGCCGCCCGCCGAGAACGTGTGCTTCGCGAGGAAGATCTGCGAGACGTTCGCCGCCCCGAGGCCGAGCGAGCCGATGCCCCACGCAACGAGGACGGCGACCATCGACCGCGAGCGGAGCGTCTCGCCGAATCCGTCGGCGAGGTCGCGCCAGTACCCGCGGGTGAGCGCCCGCTCGCTCTGCAGCAACCGCGCCGGGATCCCGACGACGAGCGCGATCGAGACGACGAACGACGCGGCGTTGAGCCCGTACGCGATCGTCGGGCCGGCGAGGGCGCCAAGGATCGGGCCGATCATCCAGCTGACGTTCTCGACGGTCTGGAGGAGCGCGTTCGCCTTCGGCAGGAGCGCCGCGTCGACGAGATTCGGCACGCCCGCGTAGACCGCCGGCCGGAAGAAGCCGGTGGCGAGGCCCGCGACGAACGCCAGGCCGACGACGGCGGACGCGCTCGGCGCGAACGGCAGCGCGACGAACACGCCGACGCGGATCGCGTCCGCCGCGATCATCAACGCGCGCCGGTCCAGCCGGTCGAGCAGCGGCCCGAGGAACAGCCCGACTATGACGGTGGGCAGGAACTCGACGACGAGCACCGCGCCGACCCAGAGGCCGGTGTGCGGCGAGTGCTTCGTCCGCTCCTGGACGTCGAGGGTCAGCGCGACGGCCGCCATAAGCGTCCCGATGCTCGACCCGCTCGTGGCGAGGAAGAGATTGCGGAACGCCGGCAACCGGAGCGGCGCAAGCTGGGACGTGAAGACGCTCACAGACCTGCGCTTGACGCTAACACCGTTGTGGCCGAGTTACGAGACGCCAGAAAGGACGTGTCCGAGAGCGACAGCGAAGAACTCGTTCTCCTCGGGCGTGCCCACGCTGATGCGGATCGCCTCCGGCGCGCCGAAGCCGTCGAGCGGCCTAACGATCACGCCTTCGCGCTGCAAGCGCTCGAAGAGCTCGCGCCCGCCGCCGACGTCGACGAAGAGAAAGTTGCCGAGAGACGGCTCCACCGGCTCGAGGCCGTGCTCGCGGAGGATCTCGGAGAGCCGTGCGCGGCCGGTCGCGTTGAGCTCCCGCCTGCGGGCGAGCTCATCGGCGCCGTCGAGGCTCGCGAGCGCCGCCGCCTGCGCGGTCGCAGTCACGTCGAAGGCCCGCCGCACCTTCGCGGTCGCCGTCACGACGTCGGCCGGCGCGACGGCCCAGCCAATGCGCACTCCCGCAAGCCCGTAGATCTTCGAGAACGTCCGCAGCACCGCGATTCGCCGCCCCTCGCGGAAGAGCTCGACGCCGTCCGCGTAGTCCGGGTCGTCGATGTACTCGAAGTACGCCTGGTCGAGGACGCAGAGGACGTGCTCCGGGAGCCGGTCGAGGAACGCGCTGAGCTCGGCGCGGCCGTTCGCGGTGCCGGTCGGGTTGTTCGGATGGCAGACGTAGACGAGCTTCGTCCGCGGCCCGATGGCGTCGAGCATCGCGTCGAGGTCGTAGGTGTGGTCGCGGAGCGGCACGCGCCGCGCCTCGGCCCCGAGCTTCGCAGCGTCAAGGACGTAACTCGGAAAGGACGGCCAACCACACACGATGTCGTCGCCGGGATCGAGCGTCGCCTGCGACAGCAGGTCGATGATCCCGTCGGCGCCGGAACCGACGATCACGTCCTCGAACGCCACGCCGGCACGCTCGGCGAGAGCCGTACGCAGCGCCCAGGCGCCTCCGTCGGGATAGCGGTTCAGTTCCCGCTCGCCGGCCTCCATCGCCTCGATGGCAGCGGGGAACGGCGGGAACGGGCCTTCATTTGACGCGAGCTTGACGACGCGGTCGAGCCCGAGCTCGCGCTGCACGGCTTCGACCGGTTTCCCCGGCTCGTACGGGACGAGGTCGGCGATCGACGCGCGGAAGAGGCTCAATTCTTGCGCCCGCGCGGCAACTTCCGCGAGAGCTTCTTGGCCTTCTTGCGAGCGACGACCTTCGCGACCTTGAGTGTGAGGAAGCCGACGACGGCGTTCCGCCTGTTGACGATGCTCATGGAGCCGAGGCTATCCGATCCGCCGCCCGGCTAGTGCTCGTAGCTCGCGTTGAGCCACTCGCTCAGCGCATCGGCAGCCCTCCTGCACGCCGCGGCACAACCGAGCGGATCGTCGGGGAGATCGCGCGCAATCTCGACGGTCGCATCGATGAGATCAATCGGACAGGCGCCGGCGGCGCGGAGGTTGTCCGAGATCACCGAGAGCAACGCGACACAGCGGAGAATCCCGGCGAGCTGAGGAAGATCCCGCGGCCGCGACTCCGGACGAAGATCCCCCAGGTGCGTCTCGCAGTGCTCACGACACGAGCGACAGGCCTCGACAGCTGCCGCGAGGAGGTCGTTGCCCGAGGTAGGCGGATACATGAGGCGCCCCTTCCCACTCGGCGCCGATCCGAACGCGTCGGAGCCGCTTAGATCGTCGGCGAGGAGCGCTTGGCCGAGCTGCTCGGCCATAGGAGGAGCACGAAGTACGGGAGGCTCGCCACCGTGGTGGGCATGCCCCAGTAGCGGCATTCGGCCAGACCGCCGTCCTTCCGGCGCACGAGCTTCTTGCCGCGAAGCTTCTTGCCTTGCATCACGTGCTCGTAGATGCGGCGCGAGGCATCGTCGGCGGCAAGCTCCCCCGCGCGGAACCCAGTCAGCGCGCGGCGGCTGTAGCCGGTGAGCGCACACGCCGCGTCGTTCACCGCGATGTACTGGCCGCGCTCATCGGCGACCAGCGCGGCGACGCCAACGCCCTGCATCGCCTCGCCGAGCAGGGTCGAGTGCACTACCACATCGAGATCCTTCGCCATATCACCCCCGCCTGCGCCCAGTGACTTCCTCGGCTCGAGTTTAGACCCAAGATGGAAACGGTTCCAGCCCCCGGGGGCCGCGATAGCTTCTCCCCTGTGGGAACGCGGATACCCGAGGAGTGGCGCGTACCGATCGCCTTCGTCGCGCTTTGGGTCGTGTCCCTACTTGTCGCGGATTCGTTGCTGCTGCTGTCGCACGGGAGAGACGTCCTCGTGGCCGTGGCGTTTTCGTTGCTCCTCACCATTGCGCTGGCGAACGCTCTCCTGCAACGGTCGCGCGTCGTCTGGTGGCTCCTAGTCGTTCTTTCCGTGGGGGGTATGGCGGAACACGTTTTCCACCTCGTCAAGCACGGGCTCAGCGTTCATTGGGCGCTGTGGAGTGTTCTCGAGCTCATCAGCTTTGCGTTGCTCATCTCGGCTCCGATGCGACGGTTCGTCCGCCTTCGTGGGCCGCTCGCCCCCGGGCCGCGCTAGCGACGGACATGGTGTAAGTCAGGAGATTCGTGCGCCGGGCCATTGGCCTGGGCCAGTGCTCGGGAATGTCCCCCGAGCGGCGGGTGAGATTGGACAGGGCGCGAGTGACGGAAAGCCTCGGTTACCGGCACCCGATCGCCCTGCTTTGCAGCGCCGAGGTCGCAGCCGCTGAGAACGGTACCCGGTGAAAGGAACGTGGGCTGGGCCAGTGCGCGGGAATGTCACTTGGCGGGGGGTCAGGCCGAGTCAGACAGGAGGCGTTGCACGGCAGCTAGATCGTCGGTCGGGAATGGGTGCTCGACCCAGCGCCGAAGGTACTCGTCAGGACCGAGATCATCGAGAACTCGCTGCGCCCCAGACACGACCGCGAGACCGAGATCCTTCAGCTCACACGTCGCATCCAGCAGGGTCTCCCCGTCAGCGTCAGGAGCTTCGTCCATCTGATCGGGAAAGGCCAGCAGTCTGACTCGAACCTCCGACCCGACTCGCTGAAAAACCCACCGATACTCGCCCGGCTCTTCCTCCCACCAGGTCCGTGCACCCACCGCTCCTTCAAGCAAGGCACGAACCGCCCGGATCAAGCCACCCAGAGCATCCGAAAGGTATGAGGCCGTTGGGGTCGCAAAGCTCGCACCGATAGCGAGCCGACCTTCTGCCCAGCCCGTGCCGGTGAGCCGGAACTCAAACTCGACCCGGTCGGCCATCTCATGCACAGTAACGCTCGCCTGCGCGAGCCCCCGCTCTCACTCGGTTCGTAGAAATGCCGAAGCCCGCAAACCGCTTGCGCAGTCCACGGGCTTCGACACGACGACTCTCCCACATCGCGCCACGCGCGTCAAGCAGCGCACGCGCACAGGGAGAGAAAAGGAAAGAGCCGCCCTGCGGTTGGCGGCTCTTTCCAAAAGTCAGTCCCGGATCGTCCGCGGGCGGCAGTACGAGCCGGGACTGTGGACGAGGATGTCCACCCCGAATGTGTCCACGCAAACGAGTTCTCGCTCCCGCCGGCCCTCCGCTTTACGCAGCTCTTACGCCGGAGCGGTCGCGCGCGGTTTCCGGTTCGGGACGTGGATCGCGCGGCCGAGCGCAACGAGGCCCGCTTCCTTGATCGCCTCGGAGAGCGTCGGGTGCGGCGCGATGCCGTCGGCGATCGTCTCGACGGTCGACTCGGCGTCGATCGCGACGACTCCGGCCTCGATCATGTCCGTCACGTGCGGCCCGACCATGATCAGACCGAGCAGCTCGCCGTACTTCGTCTCGTGGATCGACTTGACCCAGCCGACGGTCTCGTCCTGCATCACGGCGCGCGCGTTCGCGACCCACGGGAACACGCCGACCGCGACGTCGTCGCCGTACTGTTCGCGCGCCTGCGCCTCGGTGAGGCCGACGCCGGCGATCTCCGGATCGGTGTAGATCGGACGCGGCACGGCGCGCGCGTTGACGATCGCGTCGTGGCCGCAGGCGTTCTCGGCCGCGACCTCACCCTCGCGGAACGCAGTGTGCGCGAGCTGCCAGTAGCCGGCGCAGTCGCCGACCGCGTAGATGTGCGGGACGCTCGTGCGGCGGTGCTCGTCGGTCGAGATCCCGGCGCGCTTGTCGAAGTCGACGCCGGCGGCCTCGAGGCCGAGGCCCTCGACTAGCGGCGCGCGGCCGACGGAGACGAGCATCAAGTCGGCCTGGACGGTCTCGCCGTCGCCGAAGTGGACAGTGACCTGCGAGCCGTCGTCCTCGACCTTCGTGCACTGCTTGCCGAGCTGCAGCGCGATGCCGCGCTTCGTGAACTGCTTCGCGAGCTCCTTCGCTGCGTCGGCGTCCTCCGCGGGGATGAGCGTGTCGAGCATCTCGACGATCGTCACCTCGCTGCCGAAGCGGCTGAAGATCGAGGCGAACTCGGAGCCGATGATGCCGCCGCCGAGGATGACGAGCCGCTTCGGAACGGACTCCTGCGCAAGCAGGCCCGTCGAGTCGACGCAGCGCGGCGAGTCGAGACCCGGGATCGGTGGGCGCAGCGGGAACGAGCCCGTCGCGACGATCGCCGACTTGAACTTCACGTCTTCGGCGCCCTCGACGGTC
>JAWVDC010000120.1:0-2633 GCA_033857715.1 Gaiellaceae bacterium
CCTGGCTCACCCGGCCGCCGGTCATGCGGGCGCCGGTCACCTTGCCGTCCGCCGAGACGCCGGCGGGGAGCAGGACGATGGGCTGCGCCGACCGGACATAGGCGACGCTCGCCGCGTAGCCCACGCCACCGACCGCGAGAAACAGCGCGAGCACGGCGACGAGCAGAGCAGGAGACGGGCGACGCATCTAACGACCCTAGCCCTTATCCGCGCGCGGCCGCGGCCGGCGGGCGCCAGCTAGCGCGACGGCCCGATGACCTGGAGGTCGAACGGCATGTCAGCCGGCTGCATGCTGCCGGTGGCCGGGTCGTAGTCGAAGCAATCGACCTCCACCGTTCCACCACCGTTCGACGCGAGGTCCTCGGAGACGACTTGGCAGGTCGGGGGGATCGTCGTCACGCCCTTGCCCGAGATCGTGAGCGTGTGGCTGGCGATGGCATGGATGTGTGGCCATAGCCGACTCGGCGACCCAAAACTGTCGCCGCGAACGGTGATCACGTAGACCCCCACGCTCTTCTCCCCGCCACTGAGACCGGCGCCGCTGATGGTTCCTCCGATGTCGACTTGCCCGGCCAACACCGCGATCGGCTTGATCGACCTGACGAAAGCGGTGCTCGCGGCGACGCCTGCGCCCGCCAGCGCGACGAACAACGCAACGGAGGCGATGACGACGGCGGGAGAAGGAAGGCGGCGGAGAAGGCGGCGCATTTCGGGACTATCGCTCAATCGCGCTCGATTGGCAAGCCGCGTTTCGACCACTCGCTCCACGAGCCGGGATAGAGCCGGCCCTCGCGGCCGGCGAGCCAGGCGCGGTGGAGGGTGATGCACGACGAGACGCCCGAGCCGCAGTAGGCGACGAGCTCGCCCGGCGGGAGCTCGGCGGGAAAGGGCTCCATCCACGGAGCGTTCGCGGCGCCGGGGATGCGTCCGGGCGGGTCGTCGATCGGGTTCGGCTCTCCGCGCCAGCGGCTCGCGGCTCGCGCGTCGACGAGCGCGAGGGCCGGATCGCCGAGGCGCGCCATGATCTCGGCCGCCTGGATCGTGTCGCCCGTGCGCTCGCGGGGGACGAACTCGCGCGGCTCGATCTCCTCTTCTCCCGCCCGCAGCTCGCCACCCCAGTCGTCGACCCCGCCGAGCAGCACCGCGCATGCGTCGTGGCCGAAGTGGCGGAGGAGCCACCAGAGCCGTTCGGGGCCGCCGCCCGAGCCGTACGCGACGACGAGCACGCCGTCGCCGATGCCTGCGCGCCCGGCCGCGGCGGCGAACTTCTCCGCCGCCGGAAGCGGATGACGGCCTGCGTCGGGGACCGAGAGATCGGAGAGATCCGCGTCGACGTCGAGGAACGCCGCGCCCGGGATGTGCCCGGCGAGATACGCCCGGCGGCCCGCCTCGGCGTCCATGAGCTCCCAGCGGCAGTCGACGAACTGGTACCTCACGCGCCGACCACCGCCGACCGCCGCTCGAGGAGCACGACGTCGCGCCACCTTCCGCCGACCTCGCCGAGGCGCTCGCGCACTCCGACATCGCGGAAGCCGCACGCGTGGTGGAGCCGGAGCGACGCCTCGTTCTCCGGAAAGACTCCGGCCTGCAGCGTCCAGTAGCCCGCGGCCTCGGATCTCGCGACGAGCTCCTCGAGCAGCGCGCGACCGCTGCCCGCGCCGCGCGCGCCCTCGCCGACGTAGACGCTGACCTCGCCGACGCCGCGGTAGCAGCACCGGCCCGAGACATCCGAGATCGCCGCCCAGCCGACGACGGCGCCGTCGAGCTCCGCGACGAGCCGGATGTCGGCATGCGCCGCGTCCCATGCCTCCCACGTGGGCGCCTCGGTCTCGAAGGTCGCGTTCCCCTCGCGGATCCCGTCCTCGTAGATCGCGCGGACGGCCGGCCAATCGTCGGCCCTCATGTCCCGCACGGCGCTCACCGGCTGGGGCTCGGGCTCCACGCGGCGGCCAAGATCCCGAGCCCGACGAGAACGCTGCCGCCCACCCAGCGCTGAATGCGCCGGATGCGGTCGGTACCGCGTAGGCGGTCGGCGACGCTGCCCGCCGCGATCGCATAGAGGCTGTCGCTGAGGAAGGCGAGGATCGTGAAGCTCAGCCCGAACACGAGCGTCTGCAGCCACGGCCGCGCGGACTCCGGGTCGACGAACTGCGGCAGGAGCGCGAAGACGAACACGATCATCTTCGGGTTCGTGAGGTTGACGAGGAACCCCTGGGTGTAGGCGCGGCGACGCGTCCGCGGGGCGACCTCCTCGGCCCCCTCGCCGAGCCCGTGACCGAGCAGACGCCGGACGCCGAGAATGAGCAGGTACGCGGCGCCGGCGTATTTCACGACGTCGAACGCGAACGTCGAGGCGAGGACGAGCGACGACACGCCCGCGGTCGCGAGCGCGACATAGGCGAAGGTCGCGGTCGTGATGCCCGCGACGGAAGCGATACCGCCCGCGCGTCCCATCTCGATGCTCCGCGTCACGACATAAAGGACCGCCGGGCCAGGGACCAGCAGGATGGCGAGCGCGGTCGCGAGGAAGACGAGATATGCCGAGAGCGACGGCATCCTGAGAACGTACAGATGTGATTGGCTCCCGCCGTGGACGCGAACATCTGGAGCGACGACTGGGGCGAGCAAGCGGA
>JAWVDC010000121.1:0-9568 GCA_033857715.1 Gaiellaceae bacterium
CACGCAGCCGCTCATGGCCGCGGCGATCGCCGAGCACCCGACCGTGCGCGAGCAGTTCGCCGCTGAGCTCGTCTCCGCCGGCGACGTGACGGAGGACCAGGCCGCGGAGCTCGAGCAAAAAATCCTTACGGAGCTGAAGGCCGCGCACGAGGCGCTCAAGGAGACGTTCGGCGCGCCCGAGCCCCCGGCGCGCCCCGACGACACGCATGTTCCCGCCGCGACCGGCGAGCAGGTCGTGACCGCCGTCGCCGCCGACCGGCTCCGCTCGCTCAACGAGGAGCTGCTGCGGGTGCCGGACGGATTCACGCCGCACCCGAAGCTCATGAAGCAGCTCGAACGGCGGCGCGACACGATCGAGGAGGGCGGAATCGACTGGGGCCAGGCCGAGGCGCTCGCTTTCGCGTCACTCCTCGTTGACGGCATCCCGATCCGGCTCACCGGCCAGGACACCGAACGGGGCACGTTTTCGCACCGCCACGCCGTGCTCCACGACGTCAACACCGGAGGCGCGTTCACGCCGCTCCAGCACCTCGGGGACGCCGGCGCCGCGTTCGAGATCTACAACTCGCCGCTCTCCGAATACGCGTGCGTCGGCTTCGAGTACGGCTACTCGGCCGCCGCGCCTGAGGCGCTCGTCCTCTGGGAGGCGCAGTTCGGCGACTTCGTCAACGGCGCGCAGATCGTCATCGACCAGTTCATCTCCGCCGGTCTCTCGAAGTGGCGCGAGTCGACGCGGCTCACGCTCCTTCTCCCGCACGGCTACGAGGGGAACGGCCCGGAGCACTCGAGCGCGCGGCTGGAGCGGTTCCTTCAGCTCGCGGCGCAGGAGAACATCCGTATCGCGAACTGCACGACGTCGGCGCAGTACTTCCACCTGTTGCGGCGCCAGGCGCTCGACGCGACCGCAAGGCCGCTTGTGGTGATGACGCCGAAGGGCCTCCTACGGTTCAAGCAGGCCGGCTCGACGCTCGACGACCTCGCGACCGGCGAGTTCCATCCGCTGCTCGACGACACGACGGCCGATCGCGCTCAGGTCACGCGCCTCCTCCTCTGCCAGGGCAAGGTCTATTACGACATCGAGGGCCACGAGGAGCGCGGCAACGCGCCGCATGTCGCGATCGCGCGCCTCGAGCAGCTCTATCCCTTCCCCGCCGAGCAGGCGAAGGCGCTGATCGGCGGCTACCCGAACCTCCGTGAGGTCGTCTGGGTGCAGGAAGAGCCGCAGAACATGGGTGCCTGGCGGACGACCCGCCACCGGCTCGAGGAGGCGACACCCGCGGGTGTGCCGCTCGTGTACGTCGGCCGTCCGTGGCGCGCGAGCCCGAGCGAGGGGTATCCCACCGCGCATCTGCGCGAGCAGGACCGGATCGTCCGGGCCGCGCTCGGTCTGTAGCTACTTCTTCTTGCGCGCTTTGACGATCGTCTTCGCGACCTTGGGGCCGTGCTTGCGCGCGAGGCTGAGTGCCTGCTTGCGCTGCTTCGGCGGGAGCCGCTTCCACACGTCCCACGCTGCGACGGCGAGTGCCCATACGCCTGGGCGGAGCTTGAGCTTGGCCATAGTCCACATCCTTCCATAACTTCCCAAAGGGAAAACCCGCTGGAATTGCGTATCATTGCCGCGAGGACGCAAGCCTATGGAGGTTCTTTGCCCATGTCTGTAGAGACATCGTCGATGTTCGAGCGCGTAATCCAGGATCACCTCGCGCTCAAGGAGCGCAACGCCCGGCTGGACGGCAAGATGCCGATCGAGCGCTACAAGGACGAGGATCGCTTGGAGAACCACCCGCTCTTCAAGACCGAGGAGCAGGCGCGGATCGAGGAGACGATGGACGGCGTCGATCCGGACTTCAGCGACGAGACCCTCGAAGACGTCGGCCTCGGAATGTGGCCCGAGGCGCAGGCGACTCCCGCCGTCGAGTCGTGGAGCGATCCGGTGCAGGTGGCCGAGGTCGAGGACGCGACCGTCGAGAACGGAGTGCCGGAGGTCGAGGAAACGACCGGCTTCTGGAACACCGGCGGCGTCCGCGACTTCGACTGGGGCGACTAGGTAGCTCGCGAGTCCTGCGGACTCGCTCGCTGTTATAGGAACTACGGCGCGGAAGAGCGCGGTCTTCCGCGCCTTCGTGCTGAGACCTTGTTAACCGCGGCCTCCGGCCGCGGGGAACCTACGCCGTCGCGTTGATCGTGATCCCGCCGCGAGGCTTCTGCGAGAGCGTGACCTTCACTGCGCTTCGGTCGAGCTCGAGCGCGGCGGCGACGTCGTCGCGGATGCGCACGGCGAGAGTCTCGGCAAAGACGCCTTCGTTGCGGAAACGGGAGAGGTAGATCTTCAGCGACTTCGACTCGAGGCAGAGCGCCGCGGGGCGAAAGGTGATGCGCGCGACGTAGAAGTCCGCCTGGCCGGTGATCGGGCACACGGACGTGAGCTCGTTGCTCGTCATCTCGACCTCGGTCACGCCGGGATTCGGGAAGGACTCGAGGCCGGCGTAATGCTCGCTCCCGGCGTGGCCCAAGGCGACGAATTCCACGCGGACACTCTACGCGCGAACCCGATCTGGCTCGCCACGACCCTATCCCCCTATGTGGGGACGTCCCGGGCGCGTTCTGAACCGATGCTTTCACCCGTATGGTTGCGCGGATCTCGCATCTTCGGCTGCTCGCGGACGAGGACCCGTTCGGCGACGCAGCGCTGATCGAGTCTTATCGCCGGTTGGCCGACGTCTTCCATGAGGTCCTCGCCGAGCAGTCGCTCGATGCCCTCCTCGAGCGCGTGGCCGACACCGTCGGAGAGCTCATCCCGCACGACACGCTGACGATCTACGAGGCGGACGAGGCGAACGGGATGCTCAAGCCCGCTCTCGTCGTCCGCGACGAGTACGTCGACGAGATCATGAGCCAGACCGTCAGCTTCGCCGACGGCCAGGGAATCACGGGCTGGGCCGTGAGCCATCGCGAGGCGGTGCTCGCGAACCAGGCGCACCTCGACCCGCGCGTCGCCCAGGTTCCCGGCACGCCGGTCGAGCCGGAGTCGTTCATCTGCGTCCCGCTCATCGCGCGCGGGCACGTCAAGGGAGCCCTCAACATCTACCGCGACGGCGAAGGCGTGGAGTTCACCGAGACCGAGTTCGAGCTCGCGAAACGCTTCGGCGACGCCGCTGCGCTCGCGCTCGACAACGCCGAGATCCGGGCGCGGCTCGAGCATCAGGCACGAACAGACGCGCTGACCGGTCTCCTCAACCACAGCGTCTTCTACGAGCAGCTCCTCCATGCACTACAGGAGTCGAGCCGCCTTCACTCGCCGGTCGCGGTGCTCATGCTCGACATCGACGACTTCAAGCACGTGAACGACGTCCACGGGCACGCAGTCGGCGACGAGCTGCTCGGATTCCTCGCCGAGGTGTTGCGGGCGAGCGTGCGCCCGGACGACACGATCTGCCGGCTCGGCGGCGAGGAGTTCGCCGTCATCATGGTCGGCTGCGCGGAAGAGAATGCCCTCACCGTCGCCGAGCGGATCAAGCGGGTGCTCGGCGAGTCCGAGTTCCCCGGCGTGGGCCGTCTCGCCGTGTCGGTCGGCCTCGCGCTCGGCCCGGAGCACGCGATGAACCCGCGCGAGCTCGCCGCGTGCGCCGAGGCCGCGATGATGACCGCGAAGGCGCAGGGCAAGAACCGCATCGTCCTCTACTCCGACACCGAGACGGAACGCCCCGACGCGCCGACGGCGACGCGCGACGCGCGCTCGATCGCGCATCTCAAGATGCTCCAGAGCCTCAGCGGCAAGCTCAACCGCATCAACGACATTCGCGAGATCGGCGAGGAGATCGGCGCCGAGCTCCGGTCGCTCATCGATTACCACAACTGCCGCATCTTCGTGGCCGACGGGACCGAGCTCGTCCCCGTCGCATTCCGTGGGGAGCTCTCGACGTCGATCGCGTCGCAACCGCTCGACTCGCTACGGACCAAGATCGGGGTCGGCATCACCGGCCGCTGCGCGGAGCTCGGCGAGTCGATCGTCTCCGGCGACGCCGCGAACTCTGAGTTCGGCCACCGCATCGAGGGGACGCCGACGATCGAGGAGTCACTTCTCGCGGTGCCGCTCCGGTACGGCTCCCACGTCGTCGGCGTGATCGTCGTCTCGAAGCTGGGTCTCGACCAGTTCGACGAGGACGAGGTCAGGCTCCTCGAGGTCCTCGCCGGCCATGCCGCGGTCGCGATCGAGAACGCGCGCTTGTACGACGCGGCGCGGCGGGAGGCAGAGAGCGCGACCGCGCTGCTCGAGTTCGGGCGCGAGCTCGCGACACTCGTCGAGCTCGACGAGATCGTCGCGCGCGTCACGGTCCTCTCCTCCGAGATTCTCGACAGCCGGTACACGTCGTGCTGGCTCGAGCAGGACGGGATGCTTCGCTTCCGCGCGCAGCACGGGCACACACGGGAGTGGGCCGAGAAGCTCCGCGCGCTCGAGTTCGCACCGGACGCAATCGACGGAGGGCGCGAGCCGTACATCATGGAACCTGGGGATTATTCGGATCTCGTCGACGAAGCTCCTGCGCAGAACGGCCGCTATGCGATCGCGCCCTTCGAGGTGGACGGCCGGGCGGGTTGCCTCGTCGCTCTCGTCGAGGGGGAAGATTTCGGCGAGCGCGAGCTCCGCTTGCTCGGCGGCCTTGCCCACCAGGCGAAGCTCGCGATCACGAACGCTTCGAGTTACGAGGGGCTCGAGCGGACCTTCGTCTCCACCGTCGAGGCGCTCGCGAACGCCCTCGAGGCGAACGACGAGTACACGTCAGAGCACGCGCGGTGGATCAGCGACCTCTCACTCCGCGTGGGCGAGGCGCTCGGTCTCGACGAGCGGTCGCTGAAGCAGCTCGAGCTCGGCGCGCTCCTCCACGACATCGGCAAGATCGGCATCCCGAGCGACATTCTCTCGAAGCCTGGTCGCCTGACCGCGGCAGAGAAGAAGATCATCCAGACTCACCCGGAGCTCGGGGAGCGGATCATCGCGCCGATCGACCGTCTCCAGAGCGTGCGCCCGATCGTCCGACACTGTCACGAGCGCTGGGACGGCGCGGGCTATCCCGACGGCGTCTCGGGGGAGGACATCCCCCTCGAGTCGCGGATCATCTTCGTCTGCGACGCGTACCACGCGATGACGACCGACCGCTCGTACCGGCGGCGCTTGAGCCATCCGGAAGCGCTCCGCCGCCTTGCCGAGGGCTCCGGGACGCAGTTCGACCCGCGCGTCGTCGAGGTCGCTCTCGACGTGCTCGCGCAACAGCACGAGCACGAAGTCGGCTAGCCCGCTGCTGCGAGCTCCGGCTCGCCGCCTTCGAGGACGTGCGCGAGGCGGCGGAACGGCCCGTCCTGCGCGAGAAGCTCGCGCTCGGCGCCGCGCTGCACGATCTGCCCGTTCTCGACGACGAGGATCTCGTCGGCGCGGCGAACGGTGGACAGGCGATGGGCGATGATGATCGACGTCCGGCCCTTGAGCAGGCGGTCGAGCGCGCGCTCGATCAGCACCTCCGTCGGGCGGTCGATGTTCGAGGTCGCTTCGTCGAGCACGAGGATCCGCGGGTCGGCGAGGAGGGCGCGCGCGATCGAGATCAGCTGGCGCTCGCCGGACGAGAGACCGGCGCCACCCTCGCGTACCTCGTGGTCGAGCCCGCCCGAGAGCCGAGCGGCCACGCGATCCACCCCGACGGCGGCGGCAGCGGCCTCGACTTCCTCATCGGTCGCGTCTGGCTTCGCGAAGCGGATGTTCGAGGCGATCGTGCCGCTGAAGAGGAAGGGATCCTGGAGCACGACACCGAGCTGCCGGCGATACGAGCGAAGCTCGACGTCGCGGAGGTCGCGCCCGTCGACCCGAACCGCGCCCTGGTCGGGGTCGTAGTGGCGGCCGATGAGCTTCGCGAGCGTCGACTTGCCGTGGCCCGACTCGCCCACGAGCGCGAAGCAGCCGCCCGGCTTGATGTGGAACGAGACGCCGTGGAGGACGGGATCCTTTCCGTACGCGAACACCAGCGAGTCGAGCTCGAGGTCGCCTTCGATCCGCGGTAGCGGCGCCGCCGCTGGCCGGTCCTGCACCTCGGCCTCCTCGTCGAGGATGGACGCGATCTTGACCATCGCGGCCGCGGCCGACTGGAGCTGCCCGTATACGTCCGAGAGCTCCTGCAGCGGTTGGAAGACGAGCTGCAGGAGGAAGATGGAGGTCGTCAGCGTCCCGATCGTGAGCGTCTCGGGATAGAACCCCGAGCCCCAGTAGAGGACGCTCGCCATCGCGATCACGCCGAGAAACTCGATCGACGGGAAGAAGATCGAGAAGATCTTCTGGACGACGATCGCCTGCGCGCGGTTCGCGTTGTTGAGCTCATCGAACTCCGCCTGGAAGCGCCGCTCGCGGTTGAACGCCTGCACGACCGCCATCCCCGACACGGACTCCGCGATCTGCGCAGTCACCGCCGCGATGCGGTTCCGCGACTCGACGTTCGCGGGGTGCGAGACGCGCTGGAACCAGCGCGACAGGATCAGCGCCGGCGGGAGCACGGCGAGCGCGATCAGCCCGAGCCGCCAGTCGGCGATCAGCAGCATCGCGATGGCCGTGGGGAGGAGGATGACGTTCGAGACGAGCGTCGGCATCCCCTGCGAGAGCGTGTCCGAGACGGCGTCGACGTCGCTCGTGAGGCGCGCGATGATCCAGCCCGCCTTCTGCTGCGAGAAGTAGCGCAACGAGAGGCCCGTCAGATGGTCGAAGAGGTCGCGGCGCAGGCCGATCGTGATCGCCTGGCCGATCGTCGCGAGCCCGCGGATGAGCCACGCCTGGAGGATCCAGCCGGCGGCGGCGACGCCGAGGTAGATGAGGACGACCACCGTGAGGTGGTGCACGTTGCGCGCGACGATCCCCTTGTCGATCGCGTTGCGCACGAGCAGCCAGCCGCCGGTCTGCGCGGCCGCGTTCGCCGTGCCCACAAGGATCATCAGGAAGGCCGCGAGCTTGCGGCCTTCCATGTAGCGCCAGAGCCGCGTCATGCCGCCACCACCTCGTCGCCGAAGAGCGCGGCGAACGGGCCGCCCGCGCTCAGGAGGTCGGCCGGCTTGCCGGACTCGACGATCCGGCCGTCCTGGAGGACGACGGCACGTTCCGCGAGCTCGACTGTGGAAAGGCGCTGGGTTGCGATCAGGACGGTGCGCCCGGCGAGGGCGGGGCGGAGGCGCGCGACGAGGCGGCGTTCGGTGAAGGTGTCGACCGCGGAAAGCGGGTCGTCGAGAACGACGACGCGCGCCGGCGTCGCGAGTGCGCGAGCAAGCGCGACGCGCTGGCGCTGGCCGCCCGACAGGTTGACGCCACGCTCGCCGATGAGCGTGTCGTAGCCGTCGGGCAGCGTCGGCCCGAACGTGTCGACCCCGGCCGCCTCGCACGCCTCGAGGATCTTCTCCCAGGCTTCGTCCTCGACCCCGCCTTGGAGGTTCTCGCGCAGCGGCACCGAGAAGAGGACGGGGCGCTGCGTCACGATTGCGACGTCCGCCCGGAGCGCGGCGATCGGAATGTCGCGGGTGTCGATGCCGCCCAGCCGCACGCTGCCGGCGGTCGGGTCGTAGAACCGCGGGAGCAGGTTGAGCAGCGAGGTCTTGCCGGATCCGGTCGGCCCGCAGACCGCGACGATCTCCCCCGGCGCGATCTCGAGGTCGAGATCGAGGAGCACGTCCACTTCTCCGCCGTAGGCGAAGCCGACCTGCTCGAAGCTGATGGAGAGCGGGCCGGTGGGCAGTTGCTGCGGCTTCGCGGGTTCCGGCAGCGGATGGATGCCGTCGAGCCACGCAAAACTGCGGCCCGCGGATGCGAGCGCGCGCTGCGCGAGGTTCGTGATCCAGCCGAGCGCCTCGAGCGGCCACACGAGCTGCAGGAGCAGCAGCTCGTAGAGGACGAACTGCCCGTACGTGAGGTGTCCGCCGATCACCTCCTTGCCGCCGAAGTAGACGACCGCCGCGACCGACAGCGCGGGGAGGTAGTACAGGCCCGGCAGGTGGGTCGACTCGACGCCCGCCTGGCGCAGCACGGTCGAGCGGACGCCCTCGGCCTTGTCGCCGAAGCGCCCGCGCACGTCGTCCTCGCGGCCGAACGACTGCACCATCTCGATCCCGACCACGGCTTCGTCGGCCGCCTCGGTGACATCGCCCTTCCGCTCCTGCACTTGCCGCGAGATCGGATGGATCTTGTGCCCAAAGAAGTACGCGAGCACGCCGATCGGCGGGACGGAGACAGCGGTGTAAAGCGCGAGTTTCGCGTCGACGATCGTCAGGGCGATCCCGACGCCGACGATCATCATCAGGCTCTGCATCCCCTGCACGAGCCCCCAGCCGATGAAGTAGCGGATCGGGTAGAGGTCGTTCGTCGCGCGCGAGAGCACCTGCCCCGTCGCATGCCGGTCGTAGAACGCGCGCGGGTAGCGCAGGTACGCCTGGTAGAGGAGCTCGCGCATCCGTGCCTCGATGCGGATCCCGATCCGGGCGGTCGCGTAGCGGCGGTTGAAGTTGATGACGAACCGCGCGGCGGCGAGGCCGACGATGATCAGGAGGTAGGGCCACAGCGGCTCGGTGTGGTTGACGATCGAGTTGTCGATCGCGGGCTGGATCAGCCAGAGCGGGATCGCGATCGAGATGAGGGTGTACGCGAGCGAGCACGCGAGGCTGAAAAAGCCCAGGCGGCGCTGCTCCCACCAGAGTGGGAGGAGCCTGCGGAAGGTCGGCAGCAGGCCGAGGTCGGGCGGATCGACGGGGTTCGCGTGCGGGGACATGGGTGGAAGGGCCGCCGCGAGGAGCCCTCACTCGCCGCGGAACAGCCCGCCTCCGACGATACCAACGAGACCGCCGGGTCGACTGCGCGGTTTTTTGGACTAGCGGCGCCGGTGCGTCGTCGCCGCCGGATCGAGGTCCGGGCTCGACGGCGGCTGCGGCAGCGGAGTCGGAGGCGGCGGGTCGCTGGGCTCCGGGCCGCCCGGCTGCGGTAGCGGGGCAGAGGAGCCGGCCGCGGCGAGGCGCTTCCACTCCTCTTCGAGCTGTACGCGCAGGCCGGCGAGCTAGCGCTCGACCCGGCGTATATTGCGCTCGCGCTCGTCGAGGCGCTCGCGCTCCGCCACCGCGAGAGCCTTCTCGGCCTCGGCGGCTGCGACGGCGCGCGCGAGGTCGCTCTCCGTCGGCTCGGGCGCCGAGGGTCGGCGCG
Source organism: Gaiellaceae bacterium (assembly GCA_033857715.1). Taxonomy (GTDB): domain Bacteria; phylum Actinomycetota; class Thermoleophilia; order Gaiellales; family Gaiellaceae; genus Palsa-739. The sequence goes on from JAWVDC010000121.1 coordinate 9,212, forward strand.
ACCTGCGACCTCCTTCGCGCGCTCCGTCCTCGACCTGGCGCATCAAGCGCTCCTCGAGTTCGGCGACGTGGCGCGCGCGCTCGGCGATCGCCTTCTTCATCTCCGCGACCTCGGCGAGGGCGTGCTCGTAGCGCGCCCGCATGTCCGTGATTTCGCTCACGCTCAAAGTGTTGCTTGTGCGTCGGCTGCCCGCAACCGCTGTGCGTCGGCGATGGAGCGTACCGGGATCGAACCGGTGACCTTCGGCTTGCAAAGCCGACGCTCTCCCAGCTGAGCTAACGCCCCAAATGGCTTGGTTAAGCCAAAACAACGATATCATGCTTTTCAAGCCGAGAGCCCTCGCCCCTCCTTCTGTCA
>JAWVDC010000122.1:0-3374 GCA_033857715.1 Gaiellaceae bacterium
CGGTGCTCGTGACGGGCTCGCTCTACCTGCTCGCAGACCTCGCCCGGGCGCAGGAACAGGGTCGCCCGTGAAGAAGATGCAATCCCCAGTAGCGCCCTACGTCGTACTGGGGCTACTCATCGCAACCGTCCTCGGCGTCGCGTTTGCAGTCGGGTACCTGATAGGCAAACTACTCCTGTGACGAACCAGCTCAGCCTCGCCTTCTTCGGTGGAGTGAAGGACTTCTTCAACTCCGGGCTGTGGCTCGTCATCGAGAAGCTGCTCGTCTTCTGTCTCATCCTCTTCTGGGCTGCGCTCGCCTACTGGGTCTACAAGGACGCGCGCCGGCGGGTCGAGGATCCCTGGATGGTCTGGATGGCCGTGCTGCTCGGCCTCGTTCCGGTCGCGGGTGTGATCGTGTACGTGCTGGTGCGTCCGCCGGAGTACCTCGACGACGTCCGCGAGCGGGAGCTCGAGATCAAGGAGATGGAGGCGCGGCTCGGGCGCCGCGAGCTCCAGTGCCCCGTCTGCCGTGCGGAGATCGAGCGGGACTTCCTCGTCTGCCCGGTCTGCACGACCAAGCTCAAGCAGGCGTGCGCGAACTGCAAGCAGCCGCTCGAGGCGCTGTGGCAGATCTGCCCGCACTGCGAGACGCCGGTCGCGCCGGTGCAGCCCACGCTCGTCGCGGACTCGTGGGAGACCCCGCGGCCGCGGTTGCGCGGGCCGTCGCAGCCGTAAGGCGGTAGGCTCCGCGGCCGATGGCGGTCGAGCGGACACTCGTGTTGATCAAGCCGGACGGCGTCTCGCGCGGCCTCGCGGGCGAGATCGTGCGGCGCTTCGAGGCGCGTGGGCTCGTCCTGCGCGGGGCGAAGCTGCTGACGGTTACCGAGGAGCTCGCCGGCGAGCACTACGCGGAGCACCGCGAGAAGCCGTTCTTCGGCGAGCTGGTGGCGTTCATCACGTCGTCGCCGACGCTCGCCCTGGTGCTCGAGGGCGAGGGCGCGATCGCGTCCGTGCGCACCACCATGGGCGGGACGAACCCGCAGAGCGCGGCGCCGGGCACGATCCGCGGCGACTTCGCGCTCGCGATGCCGAACAACCTCGTGCACGGGTCGGACGCGCCCGAGTCGGCGGCGCGGGAGATCGCGCTCTGGTTCGGCGACGATGAGCTCGTCTGAGCTTTCCCCGGACGAAGCGGCAAATCAGCGCTGGTGGGACGCCGAGGCGGCGGCCTACATGGAGCGCAGCGGCGATTTCATCGCGAAGGGCCTCGCCTGGGGTGTGTGGCAGATCCCCGAGGCGGAGCTCCAGGTGCTCGGAGACGTGGCCGGGAAGGACATGCTCGAGCTCGGCTGCGGCGCGGCGGAGTGGTCGCGCGCGCTCGCCCGGCTCGGTGCCCGTCCGGTAGCGCTCGACCTGTCGGCGGAGCGCATCGCCCAGGCACGCGCCGCGATGGACGCGGAGGGCCTCGACTTCCCGCTCCTGCAGGCGAGCGCGCTTGCCGTCCCGCTCCCGGACGCGTCGTTCGACATCGTCTTCTGCGACTACGGCGCGACGCACTTCGCCGATCCGTACGCACTCGTTCCGGAGGTGGCGCGGCTGCTGCGCCCGGGTGGGCTCTTCGCGTTCTCGAGCGCGGCACCGTTCGCGCGCGTCTGCCTCGACGACGAGACGGAGACCTGGGTCGAGCAGCTCCGGCACCCCTACTTCGGCATGCACCGGCACGAGTGGCCGGACGGCGTCGTGGAGTTCCAGCTCCCACACGGCGAATGGATCCGCCTCTTCCGCGAGCATGGGTTCGCGATCGAGGCCTTGATCGAGGTGCAGCCGCCGGAGGGCGCCGTGTCGACGTATCGCGAGGGCTCCGAGACGGAGTTCTCCCGGCGCTGGCCGACCGAGGAGATCTGGAAGGTGCGCAAGGCGTGAGCGTTCCGCCGGCCCCGCCGCTCCTGCTGGCGTCGACCTCACCGCAGCGGCGGGCGATCCTCCAGCAGCTCGGCGTCCCGTTCGACGTCGAGGCGCCACGGTATGTCGAGCACGATGCGCCCGATCGCGACGCGACCGCGCTTGTCCGCGAGCACGCGCAGGGAAAGGCCCGCTCGCTCGCGGGCGTCGCGGGGGAGCGACCAGTGCTCGGCGTCGACACGACCGTCGTCCTCGACGGGCGCACCTACGGCAAGCCGGCCGACGCGGGCGAGGCGGTGGCGATGCTGGAGGCGCTCAGCGGGCGCACGCACGAGGTGGTCTCGGGTCTCTGCCTGCTCACGCCCGCATGGGAGGAGCTCAATCACGCGGTGACGCGCGTGACGTTCCGCCCGCTCGACGCGCGCGACCTCGCGACGTACGTCGCCGCCGAAGAGTGGATGGGCCGCGCCGGGAGCTACGCAATCCAAGGAAGAGGCGCGACCCTGGTCGAGCGGATCGAAGGGGACTACCTGAACGTCGTCGGGCTCCCGGTCGCGCTCCTTGTCCGCCTCCTAGTCGCGCGTTTCCCCGGGCTCTACGGCTTCGGCTAGCCCGCGGTAGGCCGGGTGTCGCCGCCTCCGGTGCGTACGGGCAGGCTAGACTCGGCCACCCGATGGGCCTTTTCAACGGAGTAGGCGGATTCGGCGGCCGTGACATGGCCGTCGACCTCGGCACGGCGAACACGCTCGTGTATGTCCGCGGGCGCGGCATCGTCCTGTCGGAGCCCTCCGTCGTCGCGATCGACCAGCGCACCGGCGAGGTGCACGCGGTCGGCGTCGAGGCGAAGCGCATGCTCGGGCGCACGCCGGGGACGATCTCCGCGATCCGCCCGCTCAAGGACGGCGTCATCGCCGACTTCGACGTCACCGAGCAGATGCTGCGCCACTTCATCCAGAAGGTGCACCAGCACCGCTTCGCGCACCCGCGCGTCGTTGTCTGTGTCCCGTCCGGCGTTACGGGTGTCGAGAAGCGCGCCGTCGTCGACGCGACCTACTCCGCCGGCGCCCGCTCCGCGTACCTCATCGAGGAGCCGATGGCCGCGGCGATCGGAGCGGGTCTCCCCGTCGCCGAGCCGACCGGGAACATGATCGTCGACATCGGCGGCGGTACCACCGAGGTGGCCGTCATCAGCCTCGGCGGCATCGTCGTCTCGATCTCGCTCCGCGTCGGCGGCGACGAGATGGACGAGGCGATCGTCAACCACATCAAGCGCGAGTACAAGCTCCTCATCGGCCAGCAGACCGCCGAGGAGATCAAGCTCGAGATCGGCTCGGCGCACCCGCTCAAGGAGGAGCTCCAGGCCGAGGTGCGCGGCCGCGACATGATCAGCGGCCTCCCGAAGACGATCGTGCTCACCTCCGAGGAGGTGCGCCTCGCCCTCGAGGAGCCCGTCACGCAGATCATCGACGCGATCCGCGCCACCCTGGACA
>JAWVDC010000123.1:0-14458 GCA_033857715.1 Gaiellaceae bacterium
GTACGGCCAGGCGGCTCCGTCGTACACGTTCTCTGTGACGGGATTCAAGAACAGCCAGACGGCCGGGACGGCGTCGGGTTATGTGGCTCCGTCGTGCTCGTCGGACTACACGGCGACGACGAATGTCGCCGCCTCGCCGCGGACGATCAGCTGCTCCGGCGGTTCGGCTGACAACTACAGCTTCTCGTACAGCACCGCGAACCTGACGGTGACGAAGGCGACGTTGACGGTGACGCCGGATCCGCAGTCGCGCACGTACGGCCAGGCGGCTCCGTCGTACACGTTCAGTGTCACCGGCTTCAAGAACGGCCAGAACGCCGGCACGGCGAGCGGCTACTCCGCGCCTTCGTGCACGAGCGATTACACGACGACCACCACGGTCGCTCAGTCGCCGCGCAGCATCAGCTGCTCGGGCGGCAGCGCCGACAACTACAGCTTCGACACGTCCGCCACCGCGAGCCTGACGGTGAGCAAGGCGTCGTTGACGGTGACGCCGGATCCGCAGTCGCGCACGTACGGCCAGGCGGCTCCGTCCTACACGTTCAGTGTCACCGGCTTCGTGAACGGCCAGAACGCCGGCACCGCCAGCGGCTACACCGCTCCGTCCTGCACGTCGGACTACACGGCGACGACGAATGTCTCCGCGTCGCCGCGGACGATCAGCTGCTCCGGCGGCAGCGCGGACAACTACAGCTTCTCGTACAACACCGCGAACTTGACGGTGACGAAGGCGGCGCTGACGGTGACGCCGGATCCGCAGTCGCGCACGTACGGCCAGGCGGCTCCGTCGTACACCTTCTCGGTGACGGGCTTCAAGAACGGCGAGACCGCGGGCACCGCGAGCGGCTACTCCGCGCCTTCCTGCACGTCGGACTACACGTCGACCACGGCGGTCGCTCAGTCGCCGCGCACGATCAGCTGCTCGGGCGGCTCGGCGGACAACTACAGCTTCGACAACTCCGCCACGGCGAGCCTCACGATCTCGGCGCGGGCGCTCACGATCACCGCGAGCAACCGCTCCAAGACCTACGGCACCTCGCTCAGCCTCGGCACCACGGCCTTCACGACCAACGGCAACGAGGCCAACAGCGAGCAGGTGACGGCCGTCACGCTGACGAGCACCAGCGGGAACGACGCGAGCACGACCGCATCGGTCGGCACGTACAGCGGCGACGTGGTCCCGTCGGCCGCGACCGGCTCGAACGGGTTCCTTGCTTCGAACTACGCGATCACCTACGCCAACGGCGACCTCACCATCACGAAGGCCAGCTTCACGACGTCCTCGAACGTCAACATCAACGGCCAGCCGGCGGTGGGTAAGGCTACGACCGTCACGAACGGCGTCTACTCGCCGATCGCGACGTCGCGTTCGTACCAGTGGGAGCTCTGTGACTCGGGCGGCGCCAACTGCTCGGACATCGCGGGCGCGACCGGCCACACGTATACGCCGGTGGCGGGCGATGTCGGCTCGACGCTGAAGGTCGTCGAGACGGTGTCGCGGGCGAATTACAACGACGGCACCTCCACCTCGAGCGCGAGCGCGGTGATCCTGCTCGGCAGCATCGCGACGACCACGCCGGTGGCGATCAACGGGACTCCGACGGTCGACGCGACCTCGACGATCACGCCGGGGACCTACTCGCCGACTCCGGACTCTGTCGCCTATCAGTGGCAGCGCTGCGCGGCGAACGGCCAGAACTGCTCGAACATCGTGGGCGAGACGTCGGACTCGTACACGCCGGTTGCGGCCGACGCGGATCTGACCGTGCGCGTCGTGGAGACGGCCTCGGTGACGGGCTACAACGATGGCGGCTCGACGTCCGCGGCCGTGCTCGTGGCCAAGGCGTACTTCACGACAAACACCTCGGTGGCGATCAACGGGACGCCGACGGTCGGGACTCCGTCCACGATCACGGTCGGCACGTACACGCCGTCGCCCGCGGGCCGCTTGCATCAGTGGCAGAGGTGCGACTCGAGCGGCGCGAACTGCGCGAACATCGCCGGTGCGACGGGCAACACGTACACGCCGGTCGCCGCCGACGTCGGCTCGAGGTTGCGCGTAATCGAGACGCCGAGGAAGGCCGGCTACAACGACGGCAGCTCGACGTCCGCCGCGAGCCCGGTCGTCGTCAGCGGCACCATCTCGACGAGTAGCGCGGTGACGGTGAACGGGACGCCGAAAGTCGGCACGGCCTCGACGCTGACGGCCGGGAGCTACACGCCGGCACCCGCTTCGAGCTCGTATCAGTGGGAGCTGTGCGACAGCACGGGGAACAGCTGCTCGAACATCGCGGGCGCGACGAGCTCCTCGTACACGCCGCTCCCCGGTGACGTCGGATCGACGCTGCGGGTGGTCGAGACCGTCTCGCAGAGCGGTTACAACAACGCCGGCTCGACGTCGAACGCGAGCCCGGTCGTGATCAAGGGCAACTTCACGACGAACTCGGCAGTCGCCATCAACGGCACGCCGACCGTGGGCACCTCCACGACGATCACGAACGGCCTCTACTCGCCGGCGGCTACGACGCGCTCGTATCAGTGGCAGCTGTGCGACAGCTCCGGTAACGGCTGCGTGAACATCGCCGGCGCCACGAGCAACGCCTACACGCCGGTCTCCGGTGACGTCGGATCGACGGTGCGCGTCGTGGAGACGGTGTCGAGGGCCGGATACAACGACGGCAGCTCGACCTCGAGCGCGGTTCTCGTTAAGGGGATCTTCACCACGAACACCGCGGTGGCGATCAACGCCGGGACGCCGACGGTCGGCACCCAGTCCACGATCACTCTCGGTACCTACACGCCGACTCCGAACGGCCGCGCGTATCAGTGGAAGCGGTGCGACTCGAGCGGCAACAACTGCGTGAACATCTCCGGAGCGATCTACAACGTGTACACGCCGGTTGCGGCCGACGTCGGGAAGAAGCTCCGCGTCGTCGAGACGGTGTCGAAGCCGAACTACGTCAACGGCTCGTCCACGTCAGCGGCCTCGGCTGTCGTCGTCAAGGGCGACTTCGCGGTGACCACGGCGGTCGCGATCCTCGGCAACCCGAAGCAAGGGGTGCTGACGAAGATCACGCCGGGCGTGTACTCGCCGACGCCGGCCACTCGCACCTACCAGTGGCTGCGGTGTAGCAGCACCACCCTCGCGAGCTGCGTGAACATCTCCGGCGCGACCGCGAAGACGTACACGCCGGTTGCCGGTGACGTCGGATCGAGGCTGCGGGTGGTCGAGACGGCGCACAAGGCCGGCTACAACAACCTCAGCGTCACCTCCGCCGCTTCCGCGACGGTTTCATAAAGCCAAAGAAACGCCCCGGCGCCTGTACGGGCGCCGGGGCCGTCTTCCCCGCCTGAAAGACTCGCCGACAACAACCGGGAGGTCTAATTGTTCAGGCACAAGCTTCGTCTGCCGAGCCCTGCTCTCGTGATCGCGATGGTCGCGTTAGCACTCGTGCTCGGTGGGACTGCAGTCGCCGCTACCACCGTGACGTACCTCACCAAGACGTCGGGCACCACGCTCATCAAGCATCTCGCTCCGACGCTCACCGTCAAGAAGGCAAGAGGCCCCGCGGCCCTTGCGAGCGGGCAAACCGAGTACGGCACGATCGGCTCGCAGCCCCCCGAGACGGGGACCGGAGCCGGAGACGAGATCGGTGACAACGCCTCGTTGCCGTTCCGTGCCCCGGTGGCACTCGACAACGAGCACGTGCAGATCGCCGGCGTCGACGGCACACCGACGCAGTGCCCTGGGACGGCCGCCGCGCCGAGTGCCGCGGCGGGGTACGTCTGCATCTACCCGTACTCGCAGTCCAACGCCGACCTGGCTGCCGGGTACATCTGGTCGAGCCAGACGAGCAAGTACGGGTTCCAGATGTCCTGGAACTCCGCGTCGGGTGGGCTCTCGTACGTGTTCGCGAACTGGGCGTACAAGGCGCCCTAGTCCGACAAAGGCGGTGGAGCGCCGGGCGACCGGCGCTCCAATCACCTCCGCTCTAGACTTGGGGCATGGCGACGACCGACAGGGGCGAGCGCACAGGCGCCGGGGAATGGCGCGAGCGGTACGACAAGACGCCGGAGCGGCAGGGCGAGCTCTTCTCCACGATCTCCGGCGTCGAGAACGAGCCGCTCTACTCCCCCGAGAACGTCGCCGTCGACTACGAGCGCGACCTCGGCTGGCCGGGCGCGTTCCCGTTCACGCGCGGCGTCTACCCGTCGATGTATCGCGGCCGGCTCTGGACGATGCGCCAGTTCGCCGGCTTCGGGACGGCGGAGGAGACGAACGAGCGCTTCCGCTACCTGACCGCGCACGGCCAGACCGGGCTCTCGACGGCGTTCGACATGCCGACGCTGATGGGCTACGACTCCGATCATCCGCGCTCGCTCGGCGAGGTCGGCCGCGAGGGCGTCGCGATCGACTCGCTCGCCGACATGGAGACGCTCTTCGACGGCATCCCGCTCGGCGAGGTCTCGACATCGATGACGATCAACGGGCCCGCCGCGATGCTGCTCGCGTTCTACGCGTGCGTCGGCGAGGAGCAGGGCGTGCCGATCGCCGCGCTGCGCGGCACCGTCCAGACGGACATTCTCAAGGAGTACATCGCGCAGAAGGAGTGGATCTTCCCGCCGCACCCGTCCATGCGGCTCGTCGTCGACATGGTCGAGTGGTGCGCCGAGCACATGCCACTCATGCATCCGGTCTCGATCTCCGGCTACCACATCCGCGAGGCGGGATCGAACGCGGCGCAGGAGCTTGCGTTCACGCTGTCCAACGGCTTCGCCTTGGTGGAGGCGTGCATCGAGCGCGGCTTGGACGTCGACTCGTTCGCGCCGCGGCTCTCGTTCTTCTTCAACGCGCACCTCGACTTCTTCGAGGAGATAGCGAAGTACCGCGCCGCACGCCGGATCTGGGCGACGCAGATGCGCGACAAGTACGGCGCGAAGGATCCAAAGAGCTGGCTCATGCGCTTCCACACGCAGACGGCCGGCGTGTCGCTCACCGCGCAGCAGCCGGAGGTCAACCTCATCCGCACGGCGATCGAGGCTTTGGCGGCGGTGCTCGGCGGGACGCAGTCCCTCCACACGAACTCGTTCGACGAGGCGCTTGCGCTGCCGACCGAGCACGCGGTGCGGCTCGCGCTGCGGACGCAGCAGGTGATCGCGCACGAGACCGGCGTCGTCAACACGATCGACCCCCTCGGCGGCTCCTACTACCTCGAGCAGCTCACGAACGAGCTCGAGCGGCAGGCGTACGACTACTTCGCGCAGATCGAGGAGCTCGGCGGCGTCATCCCTGCGATCGAGCAGAACTTCCAGCAGCGCGAGATCGCCGAGGCGAGCTACCGCTACCAGGCGGAGGTCGAGCGTGGCGAGCGCGTCATCGTCGGCGTCAACCGGTACCAGCTCGAGGAGGAGCAGCAGATCGAGCTCCTCCGCATCGATCCCGCGCTCGAGACGAAGCAGATCGAGCGCGTCAAGAGGGTGCGCGCCGAGCGCGACTCAGCTGCGGCGGAAGCTGCGCTCGCGCGGCTGAAGGAGGATGCGGCGGTCGAGGGCCGCAACCTCATGGAGCCGATCATGGACGCGTCCCGTGCGTACGTGACGATGGGCGAGATGTGCGATGCCCTCCGCGAGGTGTGGGGCACGTGGCGCGAGACGCCCGTCTTCTAGCGGCTGTCCTCGTGATTGCGGGGCTCGTGGCTTCGGCGTGCGGCAGCGGATCGTCGTCGGCCGAACCGGCCGCGTCCCAAGCCCTCCGAACGTGCGTCGATCGCTGGAACGAGGACAACATGACCGGGGCCCCCTATCGGGCGGGTCAGGTGGAAGTCGCGATCATGTCGCCCGGGCGCGAACTCACCCGGCTCGTCGCGGCGAAGCAGGGCGAGAAGCGGTGCCTCGTCATGATGGGGCCGAGAAAGGCGCCCGTGTATTGCGTGCTGGCCGGGCACGGCGCTTACTACTGCCCGTACTCACCTGTCACGGGCCCGCGCCGCACGACGGCGAATGCCACTCTGACCAAGACCGGCGCATTGACGCTCGACATGCCGCTCACCGGTACCCACGCGGCGCGTCCTCTTGCCTGGCAGCGGTATCCACATGTCGACGGCTACATCCACCCGTGGACGAGTGACGGCCGGCTGCGTTCCGGTCTCCGGCTCGTCACGGAGGAGCCGGACCACGGCGGTTGCTTCGCGGGCTCGGAGGAAGTCCCAGACCCGGCGGCGATTTCATGCCTCGTGCCGAGCATGGGGCGGGCAAGCCCGTGCTACCCGCAGAAGCAGCGGTGGGGCGCGGGGGACATCGCCGCGTGCGCCAGGCTCGGAAGCCTGTCCTTCATGCGTATGCAGATCACGGCCCGATCTTGAATGCATCGCCTGCCTCTGTAACCATCGGCTACATGCGCCGCCTGCTCGCCGGCCTTGTGATTGCGTTCTGCCTGGCGGCCGGGGCGGCCGGCTCGGCGTCGAGTGCGGCGCTGCCCGCCGACTCCCAGCTGATCGAGAACTGGAACGGAGCGGCGTGGACGATCACGCCGTCCGAGGGACCCCAGGGCGGCAATTATCTCAACGCGGCCACGGCGCTTTCCGCAGCGAATGTCTGGGCCGTCGGCTCCTATGTCAAGATCAGGAGCCAGACTCTGATCTGGCATCCGCTCGCCGAGCACTACAACGGGGTGTCGTGGTCACCGCTCGTCCTCCCGACGCCCCGTGTGAAGGCGCAGTCCGATCTCTTCGGCGTGTCGGCAAGTTCGGCGACGGACGTCTGGGCGGTTGGGGCAATTGCCCGAGCGTCGAACGCACCGGTCAACGACGCGCTGATCGAGCACTTCAAGGGGAGCTCGTGGAAGGTCGCGCAGATCCTGGAGAACACCACCGGCTCCACAACGCTCTCCGGAGTCGTCGCCGTCGCGCGGAAGAACGCATGGGCGGTGGGATCTAGTGCGGTAAGCCCGCTCGCGACGGGCAGTAAGCCGCTCATCGAGCATTGGAACGGCTCGGCGTGGCGGCCGGTGAAGCCCCGAACCCGCGCGGCCCCAACGATCAGCTGTTTGCGATCTCCGCGGGGTCGCCCCGAAACGTCTGGGCGGTCGGCGAGCGTACGTTCAACGGCCGGCCGCACACGCTCGTCCTGCATTGGAACGGCCGCCGCTGGAAGCTCGTCGCGTCTCCGAGCCCGGCCGGCAGGCACAGCACGTTGCGCGGCGTCGTCGTCGTTGGGAGAGGCAACGCGTGGGCGGTGGGCTCCTCCACGGGAGCCGGGGGCAGGCGGCTGTTGATCGAGCATTGGGACGGAAGCGCCTGGCACCGCGTAACGGCGCCGTCTCCCTCGTCGTACGACCTCCTCTCCGCCGTCAGCGCCGTCTCGCCCACCGACATCTGGGCCGTGGGCATCGACGGTCAGGGCCCCGGCAAGCCGCTCGCCGAGCACTGGGACGGTCACGCGTGGTCGGTCTCGACAACTCCGCCTCCGCTCAGGGTGGACAGCTTCTCGGGGGTTGCCGCAGTCTCGACCGGCGACGTGTGGGCGGTCGGCGACTCGAACGCGCCCTAGCTCGTCTAACTGCGCCGGTAGACGCCCGCCTCGCGCTCGAGGAGTCCCTCGTCTACGAGATAGCGGCGTAGCGACGCGGTGTCGTCGTGCAGCTCACCGAGTAGCTCGTTCACCTCGCGTTCCTCATAGCTGCGGGTCTCGTCGAAGCGCCGCGCGACGTAGCCGAGCACGACCTGCTTTTGCGCGTATCGCGCCGGGAGCCGGACGAGGCGTCCGTCGACGACGAAGTTGCGGAGGACACGCTGCTCGTCGGGGGTCTCGGCGTCGGCGACACCGCGATCCCGCTCCGGCCGGCGGCGCGCGGCGTCGCGGAGGGTGTCGTCCGCGATCTGCAGGCCGGTGTCCTGCTCTACGAGGCCGCCGGTAACGAGCCGGGGGAGGACCGCCTGGACGACCGTCTCCTCGAGCCCGCTGCGCTCGACAACCTCGGCGACGGTCTGCGCGCCGAGCGCGATCCCCGCGAACACCCGGCGCCGGTCGTCGTCTGCGAGCAGTCCGATGAGCGTCGCGGGGTCGGTCATAGGGCGAAGGGTATCGCCTCCTATACTCACGCTCGTGGCAGGAAACATCCGTGTTGTCGTCGCGAAGCCGGGCCTCGACGGGCACGATCGCGGCGCGAAGATCATCGCTCGCGCACTGCGTGACGCCGGCATGGAGGTCATCTACACCGGCCTCCACCAGACGCCCGAGCAGATCGTCGAGACGGCGATCCAGGAAGACGCCGACGCCGTCGGCATCTCGATTCTCTCCGGCGCGCACATGACCCTCGTGCCGCGCATCATCGAGCTGCTCGCGGCCGAGGGCGCGGACGATGTTGTCGTGGTCGTCGGCGGGACGATTCCGGACGACGACGCGGACGAGCTGCGCAAGCTCGGAGTCGCCGGCGTGTTCGGGCCGGGCGCGCCGACGGGCGAGATCGTCGACTTCATCCGCGGCGCCGTTCCCGCGTGACGGTCACAGTTGAGAGCACCGACGGCGTCGCGCTCGTCACGATCGACCGGCGGGATGCGCTCAACGCTCTCAACGTCGAGACGCTGACCGAGCTGCGGGATCGCCTCCGCGAGCTCGCCACCGACGAGGCGACACGCGTGGTCGTCCTCACGGGCGCCGGCGAGAAGGCGTTCGTCGCGGGCGCGGACATCAAGTACATGGGCAGCCTCCAGCCGTCCGGAGCGGCGGAGTGGGGCGGGCTTGGCCACGAAGCGGCGCGGTTCCTCGAGGAGATGCCCAAGCCGACGATCGCCGCGATCAACGGCTTCGCGCTCGGCGGCGGCTGCGAGCTCGCGCTCGGATGCGACATCCGTTACGCGTCGAGCAAGGCGCGGCTCGGCCAGCCGGAGATCGACCTCGGGATCGTCCCGGGCTGGGGTGGCACGCAGCGTCTCGCGCGGGTCTGCGGCCTCGGAGTGGCGAAGGAGCTCATCCTCACCGGCCGGATCATCGACGCGGACGAGGCGCTTCGTATCGGCCTCGTTAGCGCGATCGCCGATCCCGTCGTCGACCACGCCCTCGGCGTGGCGCGCAAGCTCGCGGAGAAGAGCCCGGTCGCGCTCGGCGTCGCCAAGCGCCTGCTCAACCTCTCGCCCGGCGCGCTCGAGCGCGAGGCGGAGGAGTTCGGCGATCTGTTCGCGAGCGAAGACGCGAAAGAGGGCCTCGCCGCCTTCGCCGAAAAGCGCCCGCCTCGCTTCACCGGCAGATAACGCCAAGCAGGAGTCGGCGCGCGCGCCGCGTAATTGCCTGGTCCCATGCGCGTTCGCGTTCTCCTCTGCGTCGTCATCGCGACGGTCGCGGCTCTTGCGACGCCCGCCGCGATGGCCGGCCGCCATCCGCAGGTCGCCGGGCTGCAGGTCGCCCTGCGCGCAAACGGCTTGTACGGCGGCGCGATCGACGGGATCCGCGGGCCGCTCACGGTCGGGGGAGTCCGCGCGTTCCAGCGCGCGCACCATCTGCGCGTCACCGGCCACGCCGGCTTCCGCACCCGCAAAGCGCTCGGCGCGCTCGGCCGCCCGCTCTACGGCACACGCCTCCTCACGCACGGTGACGTCGGCTGGGACGTCGCCGTCCTCCAGTACCTCCTCGTGCGCCGCGGCATCGCAGTTCCCGTGGACGGTCACTTCGGCGGATTGACCCTTCGCGCCGTCGAAAGCCTCCAGCAGCGGTCCCATCTCGTCGCCGACGGCATAGTCGGGCCGAGGACGCGGGCCGCGCTCGCGGGCCGCGTGCCGCATTCGTCCCCGCGCCGCGCCGTCAGCACGTCCCGCGTCCGGTTCCTGATCGGCCACTGGGCCGCGCACTACGGCGTGGACGTGCACCTCGTTCGCGGGCTCTCGTGGATGGAGTCGGGCTGGAACAACCGACTCGTCTCGTCGACGGGAGCGCGCGGGATCATGCAGATCGAGCCGTACACGTGGCGATTCGTCGAAGGCGTGCTCATCGGCCACCACGTGCCGCACGGCCCGGGCGGGAACATCCACGTCGGTGTCGCCTACCTCCGCCATCTCCTGGACGACTTCCACGGCAACCGGCGACACGCTCTCGCGGGCTGGTACCAGGGCGAGGCCGCCGTTCGCGCTCACGGCATGTACGCCGAGACGAGGCTGTTCGTGAAGGACGTCCTCGCGCTCGCCGCGCGTATGTGAATCACGCAGCCGGGCGAGGCAACTAGAGTCCCGCGCGATGAAGATCGCCGTCTGCGTGAAGCACGTCCCCGAGGGATCCGGCCGTCTCGATCCCGGCACGAAGCGCCTCGACCGGTCGGGCGAGGGCGCGCTCAACCACTTCGACGCGAACGCCGTGGAGGAGGCGCTGCGGCTCAAGGGCGACTCCGACACCGAGGTGGTCGCCGTGTCCCTCGGCCCGCAGAAGGCGCTCGACTCGCTCCGTAAGGCTCTCGCGATGGGCGCCGACCGCGCGGTGCTCGTCTCCGACGACGCCGCCGCCGGATCCGACCTCGTGGCGACTTCGCGTCTCCTTGCCGCCGCCCTTGCGAAGGAGGAGCCCGACCTCGTCCTCTTCGGCCAGCAGGCGTCCGACGCCGACGGTGCCGTCCTCTGGGCCGCCGTTGCCGAGCGCCTCGGCCGACCGGTCGTCTCCCAGGCGATGGAGCTGACCGTCGAGGGCGGCTCGCTCCACGTGAAGCGCCAGACCGAGCATGGCTACGACACGATCGAGGCCCCGCTGCCCGCGGTCGTCGCCGTCAGCGACGCGATCAACGAGCCGCGCTATCCGTCGCTCAAGGGGATCATGGGCGCGAAGAAGAAGCAGCAGGACGTGCTCTCGCTCGCCGACCTCGGCGTCGATGCCGGCGACGTGGGGGAGGCCGGCTCGCGCACGACGGTGCTCGCACTCGGCACGCCTCCGGCCCGCGGCGACGCGCGCAAGATCGAGGACGACGGGAATGCCGCGCAGGCGATCGTCGACTTCCTCGCCGAGAAGAGGCTCATTTGAGCACGCTCGTCTTCCTCGAGCACCACGGAAGCGACCTGCAGAAGGGCTCGCTCGGCGTCCTCACGAAGGCGGCGTCCCTCGGCGACGTCGACGCGGTGATTGCAGGCGAGGGCGCAAAGTCGCTCGCCGTGCGGGCCGGCAAGTACGGCGCGAAGAAGGTGTGGGCGTGCGAGGACGCGGAGGTCGCGCAGCCGCTTCCGCAGGCGCGGGTCGACGTCATCGCGCACGTCGTCGCCGACGGCGGCTACGACACCGTTCTCTTCGCGAACTCCGTCCTCGCGGCCGACATCTCCGCCGGCCTGGCTGCACGCCTCGACGCCGGCCTCAACTGGGATCTCGCCGACATCGAGCTGAACGGCGGCGAGCTCGTCGGGAAGCGCCCGGCGCTCCAGGACACCGTGTACGCCGACGTCGGCTGGACGTCGACGCCGCGCATCGCGCTCTTCCGCGCCGGCTCGTTCGACGCGGCGGAGACGGGCGGCGGCGAGCCGGAAGTCGTCGACGTGTCGCCGACGTACGCGGCGCACTCGACCTCGGTGAAGCTCGTCGGCCAGGACGCGGCCGAGTCGGGCGGCGTCAACATCGAGGACGCCCCCGTCATCGTCGCCGGCGGCCGCGGTCTCGGCTCACCCGAGAACTTCTCCCTCGCGGAGGAGCTTGCGAAGTCGCTCGGCGGCGCGGTCGGCGCGACGCGCGCGGTCGTCGACGCCGGCTGGTACCCGTACTCCGCCCAGATTGGCCAGACCGGCAAGACCGTCTCGCCGAAGCTCTACGTCGCGCTTGGCATCTCCGGCGCGATCCAGCACAAGGTCGGCATGCAGAGCTCGGGCACGATCGTCGCGATCAACAAAGACGCGAACGCGCCGATCTTCGAGTTCAGCGACCTCGGCGTCGTCGGCGACGTCCACGAGATCGTCCCGAAGCTCACTGAGCTCCTTCGCGCTCGTAAGTGATCCACCGGGCAACACTTGGCGGCGCCTCGCCCGCGATCACGCGGCGCGCTGCAGCGTCCTCAGTCGACCCGATAGTTGCGACTATCGGGTCTCCCTGCGTCCTTGCATCGCTTGGTGCTCGCGACCGAGGCATCCACCAGCGTCACCGGGCGGATCACTGATGAGCCGCCCGTCCAACTTCCCGCCGCCGTTCAACGCTGCGGACTTCGTGTCCCCGCCGACGGACCCGGTCGACGAGCGCATCGAGGTCGGCGTCCTCATCGTCGGCGCCGGCCCCGCCGGGCTCGCGTGCGCCGTCCGGCTCGGGCAACTCCTCGGAGGCGATCCGGAGACGGCGGAGAGGCTCGGTGACGTCCCGGTCGCGCTGCTCGAGAAGGGCAAGCAGCCCGGCTCGCATCTCCTCTCCGGCGCGGTCGTCAACCCGCGCGCGCTGCGCAGGCTCTTCGGCGAGGGGTTCCGCATGCACGACCTGCCGACGTACGGCGAGGTGCCGGGCGAAGCGGTCTACGTCCTGACGAAACGCAACGCGCTCCGTATCCCGCCGCCGCCGCCCATGAAGAACCACGGCAACTGGATCCTTTCCCTCTCGCAGCTCGGCCGCTACCTCGCGGAGAAGGCGGAAGAGGGCGGCACCATGATCCTCCCCGAGACCGCGGCGCAGAAGCTTCTCGTCGACCACGGCCGCGTCCTCGGCGTCCGCACCGGCGACAAGGGACGTGGCCGCGAGGGACAGGAGCTCGGCAATTTCGAGCCCGGCGCGGACATAACGGCGAGGGTCACCGTCCTCGCCGAGGGAACGCAGGGCCACCTCACCGGTGTCGCGCTCGACCGCTTCGGGCTGCGCGGCTACGAGCCGCAGGTCTGGGAGCTCGGCGTGAAGGAGGTCTGGAAGGTCGCGAAGCCGCTCAAGACGATCGTCCACACGATGGGCTGGCCGCTCCGCACCGCCGCGAAGTACCGCGAGTTCGGCGGCTCGTTCATCTATCCGCTCGGCGAGGACATGGTCACGATCGGCCTCGTCGTCGGCCTCGACTACCGCGACGCCGAGCTCTCCGTCCACGACCTGCTCCAGGAGCTCAAGACGCACCCGAAGATCCGCAAGATGCTCGAAGGCGGCGAGCGGGTCGAGTGGGGAGCGAAGACGATCCCGAGCGGTGGCTTCCACTCCCTGCCGAGCAAGCTCCACGCGCCCGGGTTGCTCCTGTGTGGCGACGGAGCGGGGATGGTCAACATCCCGCGTCTCAAGGGCGTGCACTACGCGATCGAGTCGGGGCGCCTCGCAGCCGAGGCCGCGTACCGCTCGCTCCAGCGCGGCGAGACGCCGGCGAGCTCGCTTGCGTCCTACGACGATGCGATCCGCGAGAGCTACATCTGGAAAGACCTCAAAGAGGTGCGCGACATGCGCCAGGTCTTCCAGCGCGGCTTCTTCGTCGGCGGCGCGCTCGCGAGCGCCATGACCGTCTCGAAGGGGCGCGTCGAGGTCGGGAAACGGGAGGCGGAGCCGGACGCAGACGCGCCGCTCCTCACGACGAACCGCGCCGCGAGCTATCCGGCGCCCGACGGGAAGCTCACGTTCGACAAGCTCTCCTCCGTCTTCGCGTCGGGGAACAAGACGCGCGACGACCAGCCGAACCACATCCGGATCGAGCGGAAAGTGCCGGCCGACGTCGCGCGGATGTGGGCCGCGATGTGCCCCGCGCACGTGTACGAGGTCGGCGCCGAGTCTGACGACGGCACCGTCACGCTCGAGATCGCGCCGTCCAACTGCGTCCAGTGCGGCGCTATCACGGCGAAAGGCGGCCGCTTGACGCCGCCGGAGGGCGGTTCCGGGCCCGAATACACGCGCACCTGAGCCCCTCGCGCGATTTTTACGGCTGCTTTACCCCGGTGCCCGCGAAATGGAGCACTATTGAGCCATGCGGCAACGGCGTTTCCTTCTCCTAACAGCGGTCCTCGTGGTGCTCAACACCGCCCTCTGGCTTGCGCCCCAGGGTCTCGCCTTCCGTCAGCTCGTGGTGTCGACGCTGTTCGGGAAGAACATGATGCGCGCCGACGTGACCATGGCCAGCGGGATGGAGTGGCGGGTCGACCGCGGCACCATTGTCACCAACACCTCCGGGATCCTCACGCTCCACGAAATCGACGGTCGCGTGCAACCGATCACCGTCTCCTCGACGACGCGCGTGTACGACAGCACCGGCGCGACGTTCAAGCTTTCGACCCTCAAGCCCGGCTGGCGCGTTCTCGTCATCTGGCCCGCGCTCAGCGGCCCGGCCGACTCCGTGAAGATCGAGAAGCGCACCACCACGTAGCACCGTCGCAAGCTCGACCGCCATCCCGCTTATCCTCTCGGTATGAGCACGCGCCCCACAGGCGGAGTTCTCCTACTCGTCGAAGACGACGACTCGATCGGCCGTCTCGTCAAGCAGTACCTCGAGCAGCAGGACGGCTGGCGCGTGGTCTGGCTGCGCACCGGTGAGGAGGCGGTCACCGAGTTGCGCCGCCATCCT
>JAWVDC010000124.1:0-3258 GCA_033857715.1 Gaiellaceae bacterium
TCGCGATCGGGCTCAAGGCGCACGGGTCGCTGACGCACTCGGCGGACGTGCCGAACGACTTCGGCAGCCCCGCCGCCATCGGGAAGCTCTTCCTGACCGATCACCTGCTCGCGTTCGAGATCACGTCCATCGTGCTGCTCGCCGCCGCCGTAGGCGGGGTCGTGCTCGGCGCGCATGCGCGGAGGGCGGAGAGCTAGTGCTCGGTCCCAACGTCGCCTGGTACCTCGTCGTGGCCGCGCTCCTGTTCGCGACTGGCTCGGTCGGCGTGCTCCTGCGCCGCAGCCCGCTCATCGTCCTCCTCTCGCTGGAGATCATGCTGAACGGCGCGAACCTCGCGTTGATCGCGCTCTCGCGCAAGCACGGGAACGGGGACGGTCAGATCTTCGCACTCGCCGTCATGGCGGTCGCCGCGTCCGAGGTCGTCGTCGGGCTCGGCCTGATCGTGGCGATGGCCCGCAAGCGGATCGAGCTCGACGTCGACAAGCTCTCGAGGCTCCGCAGATGACCGCGATCGGAGTCGGCGCCTGGCTCTGCCTGCTCGCCCCGCTTGCCGGCGCGGCGCTCATCACGCTCGGCGGGAACCTGATCCCGCGCCGGGGCGCCGGGCTCCTCGCAACCGCCTCGACGGCCGTCGCCTTTGTCGGCGCAGTCCTCTGCTTCTTCGGCCTCCACGCCTCCAACAGCACCGAGCACAACCTGAGGGCGTGGACGTGGCTCTCGACCGGGCTCGGCTACAAGACGAGCCTCGGCCTTCTCATCGACCCGCTGAGCGTGCTGATGATGCTCATCGTCGCCGGCGTCGGCTCGCTGATCGTCGCCTACTCCGTCGGCTACATGCACGGGGAGAACGAGGAGCGGCGCTACTTCGCCTACATGGCGCTCTTCGTCTTCTCGATGCTCCTGCTCGTGATGGGCGGGAACCTGTTGCTCCTGCTCGCGGGCTGGGGCATGGTCGGGCTCTCGTCGTACCTCCTGATCGGCTTCTACCAGGATCGCCCGAGCGCGATCGCCGCAGCCAAGAAGGCGTTCGTGATGAACGCATTCGGCGACGCGACCATGGCGCTCGCCCTCTTCCTCTTGATCTGGAAGGTGCCGGGGCACTCGCTCTCGTACGTCGTGAGCGGGGACGCCTGGCCCGGTATCGGCCCGAACGGCTGGGTGGCGAACCTCGTCGCGCTCGGCCTCCTCGGTGGCGCGCTCGCGAAGTCGGCGCAGCTGCCGCTCCAGACCTGGCTGCCGGATGCGATGGAGGGGCCGACTCCGGTGAGCGCCCTCATCCACGCGGCCACGATGGTGACCGCCGGCGTCTACCTGATCGCGCGCACCCACGTCCTCTTCGCGCTGGCGCCACACGTCGCGCAGCTGGCCGCCGGGCTCGGCGCCGCAACGCTCGTGATGGCGGGGCTGATCGCGCTCGTGCAGACGGACATCAAGCGGGTGATCGCCTACTCGACCATGTCCCAGATCGGCTACATGTTCCTCGCCGCGGGCATCGGCGCCTACGCGAACGGGATGTTCCACCTCATGACGCACGCCTTCTTCAAGGCGCTGCTCTTCCTCGCCTCGGGCATCGTGATCCACGCGCTCGCCGGGGAGCAGGACATCCGCCAGATGGGCGGCCTCAGGAAGCTGATGCCGTTCACGTGGCTCTGCTTCTGGATCGGCGGGCTCGCGCTCGTCGGCATCCCGCCGTTCGCGGGCTTCTTCTCGAAGGACTCGATCCTCGCCGCAGCACTCGACGCGGGCACGTACGGCTACGTCCTCTTCGCCGCCGGCCTCGCAGGTGCGTTCCTCACGGGCGTCTACACCTTCCGGATGATCTTCCTCGTCTTCGGCGGCGAGAAGTCGGCGTTCGTCAGCGAGCACTTCCACCCGCACGGCGGGAAGGAAGGGCCGCCCTGGATGGTCCTGCCGGTCGCCGTGCTCGCGCTGCTCTCGGTCGTCGGCGGCTTCCTCCAGTTCGCGCCCGCCTGGCACCCGCTGACGGACTGGCTCGAAGGCCCGGCGCGGACGACGGCGGAGGCGACCAACACGGCGGAGCTCGTCGCCTCGACGGCTGCCGTGCTCCTCGGCCTCGCGGGGATGGGCGTCGCGTGGGCGATCTACGTCGCGAAGAAGCGTCCGGCGCCCCGCTCGTTGCCGCTGCTCCAGAACCTCTTCTACTTCGACCGCGCGTACGACGTCGTCTTCTACCGGGCCTCCGACCTCGTCGCGACGCTGCTGCGCCGTGGGGTCGAGGAGCCGGTCGTGCTCGCGTCCGGCGACCTCGTCGGCGACGCGACGCTGCGCACCGGCCGCGAGTCGACCGTGCTCCAGACCGGACTGCTACGCACGTACATCCTGGCGCTCGCCGTCGGCGTCTCCGTCCTCGTCGTGGTCTTCCTGGCGGTGAGATAGGTGCCGCAGTTCCACTTCACGCTCGCGACGGCGCTGATCCTCATCCCGGCGATCGGCGCGCTCGGTGTCTTCGTCTACCCGGACGAGACGCGGATCGGGCGCTTCAAGGCGGGCGTCGCGCCGCTCGCGCTGCTCGTTGCGCTCGTCGAGGTCGGCGTCTGGGTGCTCGCGGTGCGGCGTTTCCATTTCGACATCCCGCAAGGGATCCAGGAGCGCCAGACGCACGTCTGGTTCAAGGACATCGGCGCCGCGTACGACGTCGGCATCTGGGGGCCGGGGCTCTGGCTCGTCGGCCTCGCCGTCGTCGTGATGGCTGCGGCGATCGGCTACGCGTACTGGAGCGGCCGCGACCGGACGAACGCCTACTACGGGCTGATGCTGCTGCTCACCTCGGCGATCGTCGGCGTCTTCCTGGCCCAGGATCTGCTCCTCTTCTACGCCTTCTTCGAGGCGATGCTGATCCCGCTCTACGTCCTCGTCGGCGTCTGGGGCGGGCCGAACCGCGTCCGCGCGACGGTCACGTTCGTGATCTACACGATGGCCGGGTCGCTGCTGATGCTCGGCTCGATCATCGTCTACGGGCTCCAGGCGGGCTCGTTTGCGATGACGCCGGGGGCCGGCTCTGCGAGCAACTGGATCTTCCTCGGCTTCGCGATCGCGTTCATCGTGAAGGCGCCTGTCTTCCCGTTCCACGGCTGGCTCTCCGACGCGTACCGCGAAGCGCCGCCGGAGGTGACCGCGGTCCTGTCCGGCGTGATCGCGAAGGCCGGCACCTACGGGATGCTGCGGATCGCGATCACGAAGTTCCCCGAGCCGACCTCGTACTACCGGACGCTCTTCCTCACGCTCGCCGCCGCCGCA
>JAWVDC010000125.1:0-3811 GCA_033857715.1 Gaiellaceae bacterium
CTGACCGCGAGCGAGGAGCGCCACGGACGCGCCCTCCCTCGCGAACCGGCGGGCGGTCGCGCGTCCAACTCCTCCGGACGCACCGGTGATGACGACGACGTCGCCCACAGGCATGTGCTGCCCGCGCGCAGGAGTTCATACACTCGCCGCATGCCGAGAGTCCGCTTCGCGCCGAGCCCGACGGGCTCGCTCCACGTCGGCAACGCGCTCAGCGCCGTCGCCAACCGGCGGCTCGGAGACTGGATGCTCCTGCGCATCGACGACACCGATCCCGCGCGGAACGTCGGGGGCGGGGAGGAGGCGATCGTGGCCGACCTCGAGTGGCTCGGCATCGCGTGGGACGAAGGGCCGGTCCGCCAGAGTGAGCGCGCGGACAGGCATCGCGAGGCGGCCGCGCCGCTCGGCGACCGCTTCGAAGGCGTGACCCTCCTGCGCGAGGACGGATCGCCGACGTACCAGCTCGCGACGGTCGTCGATGACATCGACTTCGGCATCACGCACATCGTCCGCGGCAACGACCACCGGCCGAACGAGGCCGTGCACCGCAGGCTGTTCGAGGCGCTCGGCGCGACGCCGCCGGAGTTCGTCCACCACGGCCTCATCCTCGGCGACGATGGACGCAAGCTCTCGAAGCGTGCCGAAGGCGCGACCGTCGCGTCCCTGCGTGAGGACGGCTTCCCGGCCGAAGCGGTCCGCGCGTACCTCGAGGAGCTCGGCGTGCCGAAGCACGACGTCCATCTCGACCTACCGCGGTTGCGGCGGCTCTCCATCGAGACGATCGGGGAGCTGTCGGACGAAGAGCTCGCTGCGCGGGTCGGCGTTCCTGTCTCGGTCGCGCCGGTGCTGCGTGGCGCGCGCGACCTCGTCGAGGCGCGGGAGTACGCGAAGCTCGTGCTCGAGCCGGAGCCCGCGGAGGTCGACGCGCCCGAGACGCTCCAGCGCTTCCGCGAGCTCGTCGAGGCGGGCACCGATCCGAAGTCCGTCGTGCGGGAGCTGAAGGCGGTCGGCGGCAACCTGAAGGCGCTGCGCCTCGCATTGACCGGGGCGGAGCGCGGCCCCGAGCTCACCGCGGTGATCGAGGCGCTCCCGAAGGAGGAGCTCCTCTCTAGGCTAGAGCGATGAGGCTCTACAGCACGCTCTCGCGGGAGCTCGAGGAGCTGCCCGCGCCGCCCGGGCCGATCCGCATGTATTTCTGCGGCCCGACGGTCTACCAGCGGGCGCACATCGGCAACGCGCGGCCGTTCGTCATCGGGATGTGGCTCCGTTCCTGGTTGCGCGCGCAGGGCTACGACGCGACGCTCGTGCACAACATCACCGACGTCAACGACAAGATCTACGACGCAGCGCCGGGCGCGAGCGCAGAGCTCGCGGCGCGCGCGACGGAGTGGTACCTCGAAGACACCGGCGACCTGGGGCTCGGGATGCCGGACGTCCTGCCGAAGGCGACCGACGCCGTCCCGTCGATCGTGGAGTTCATCTCCAAGCTCGTCGACTCCGGGCATGCGTATCCGGTCGACGGCGACGTCTACTTCCGTGTCGCGAGCGACCCGGGCTACGGGCGGCTCTCGCGGCAGCGGCCCGACCAGGTCGAGGAGCAGGAGCCGAACCCGCTGAAAGAGGATCCCCGCGACTTCGCGCTGTGGAAGGCGAACAAGCCGGGCGAGGACACCGCGTGGGACTCGCCGTGGGGCCGCGGCCGGCCGGGCTGGCACATCGAGTGCTCGGCCATGGCCGAGGACGCGTTCGGCCCGGCCTTCGAGATTCACGGCGGCGGCCTGGATCTCGTCTTCCCCCACCACGAGAACGAGCTCGCGCAATCCTCGGCGCTCGGGCACGACTTCGCGAGCATCTGGATGCACAACGGGATGCTCGACTTCGGCGCCGAGAAGATGTCGAAGTCGCTCGGCAACGACGTCTCGATCCGCAACGTCCTCGACACGTGGGGGCCGGATGTCGTGCTGTTGTTCTTCATGACGGCGCACTGGCGCAAGCCGATTGACTTCGGCGACGAGGTTCTTGAGCAGGCCAAGGCGCAGCTCGAGGGCTTCGAGGACGCGACTCGTCAGATTTCTCGCGAAGCGCCGCAGAACGAGTGGGCGAGGCTAGTTACGGTCCTTGACGACGATTTTGATACTCCAGGTGCGTTGGCGGTGCTGAATGAGTGGCGCAGCGCCGGTTATCACGCGCTCGTGGAGAAGGGACTTGCGCTCTTCGGAATCCGCCCGTTGCGGACAACAGTCCTCGGAGAATCCCATCTAGCTCTCCAAGCTTCGCTTGGAACATCTGGCGTGGTGGCCCCCTCGAACGTTCAATACCTCGGTAGTCGTCCTCCGGACGTCGTCTTTGAGAAGGCACTCCTCCGCTACGACGCCCGGGCGGGCGGCGACTACTCCACGGCAGATGCGTTGCGCGTTGAAGTCGAGGATCTTGGCTTCAGAGTCGACGACTTGCCTGATGGATACGTGATCGTCCCGATACACAGGCAGCGGAGCGGCACCGAACCCACCAGTGAATAGGGACCTCGTCTACGGGCGGCGTCCCGTGCGCGAGGCTCTGCGTGGGCCGCGCGAGGTGCTCGAGCTGTGGGCGAGCGAGAACGCGCTCCGGTCGGAGGAGTGGCTGCGCGAGCTCGAGAAGCCGCGGGTGCAGACGAAGCTCGAGCGCGACCTTTCCGAGGCAGCCGGCACCCGCGACCACCAGGGCGTCGTCGCGTGGGCGGAGCCGTTCCGTTATGCCGACGCCTTCGAGCTCGCCGGCGGCGATGCGCCGCTCCTCGCGTGTCTGGACCAGGTCAGCGACCCGCGCAACCTCGGCGCCGTCCTGCGTAGCGCGGAGGGGGCAGGCGCCAGCGGAGTGGTCGTGACCGCGCACGGCTCGGCGCACGTGACCCCGGCTGTCTGCCGTGCCTCCGCCGGCGCGGTCGAGCACATCCCCGTCGCGGTTGTCACCAATCTCGCGCGCTATCTCACCGAGATCAAGCGCGGCGACCTCTGGATCGCCGGCGCGGTGGGCGAGTCGGGGACGCCGATGTGGAAAGCCGATCTCTCCGGCGGCATCGCTTTCGCGCTCGGCGCGGAGGGGAAAGGGCTCCGCCCGCTCGTGCGCCGCGCCTGTGACGTCGAGGTCTCGATTCCGCAGCTCGGGCAGGTTGAGTCGCTCAACGTCAGTGTCGCCGCAGCCCTTCTGCTGTACGAGGCGCGAAGGCAGCGCGGTGGCTGAGCCGACGCTCTACCTCTTCGACGGCTTCAACGTCCTCCACGCCGGCGGCTTCGGGTCGCCGGAGGAGCTGCGCGACATGCTTGCGAGCTGGGTGGCGGCGCAGGGAGCACGCGGGATCCTCGTCTTCGACGGCGAGGGGACGGACGAGCAACTCGGCCCGCTTTCCGTGCGGTGGGCGAAGGACGCCGACACGCTCCTCGAGAGCCTTGCTGTCGCGCACCGCGGTCGCGAGCAGGTCGCGATCGTCTCTTCCGACGCCGCGGTGCGCGACACGATGGGGATCGACGTGCGGAGGTTCAGCTCGCAGACCTTCCTCGGCGAGTTCTCGCCGCCGTCGCCGCCAAACGTCGTGCGGGGCGATCTGCGGGACCGGCTCGACGCCGAGACTCTGAGCAAACTAGAGCGACTGCGCCGCGGACAAACGTAAGCGGTCCACCGCAAGTGGTCGACACGCTGGGTCCAGCGCAAGTGGACTTGTAAAAGCTTGGACCAGCTGCTAGCTTCCCCTCAACCACAGGGTGAGAGTTCACCCTGGCAACCCCGGGAGAGGCCCAATGAGTGCGCAATCCGCGCGTGCCGCGAGACCGTATTC
>JAWVDC010000126.1:0-3436 GCA_033857715.1 Gaiellaceae bacterium
GATCTGCGACGAGCTGATCGTCGAGTCCGTGTATGCGCTGTGGTACGCGCAGAAGTAGGAGAAGGAGCAGAGCGGCGCGACGACGGTCGTTCCCGCCGTGTCGTTGCCGACGCCGACACCCGCCGGGAAGCACGTGCCGATGTTCGGCGCCGTGAACACGAAGTACTCGGTCGTGTTGCTGACCGGCCAGCCCTTCGCCTTGATGACGTTCGAGATCTCCTGCTGCAGCTGGGCGTCGGTGACGCAGCCGGCGGTCGCCGCCTGGTCCCCGGCGGGCCCACCCGCGGCAGCAAACGGCGTGTCCGGACAGTTGACCGGATCGAGCGGCGGCAGCGGGTTCGTGTCGAGGGTCGTGCCGCCGAACGTCGTCTTGTTCTGGACGTACGTCTTCGAGCCGTCCTTGTTCACCTGGTAGTACTGGGTGGCGTTGACGTACGTGTTCGTGTTCTTGCCGCTGTCCGCCTGCAAGTCCTTGAAGTACTGGTTCAAATTGTCGGCGTAGCCACTCGGGAGCGTGTAACCCGACGGCTGCCAGAAGATCGTGTAGACCTTGCTCGTCGGCATGATCGGGCCGCCGTTGTAGTAGAGCGAGCCACTGGCCGGCGCGCTGTTCGAGACCTGCGTGCCCGTGGTCGTCTCGGGCGCGATCATCCCCCAGATCTTCCCGATCCGGTATTGGAACGGCGACGTCGAAGCGCCTGCTGTCAAAGGAAGCAGGACGAACGCGCCGATGACGATCGTGGCAACGAGGAAGCGCTTCATTGCGTTGACTCCTTTGTGCGGTTGGGTCCCTTGGTATGGACGCCGCGCACGGGACTCTCGAAAGACGTGCCGCCCGCGACACATCCGTGGTTCCCGGCCTGGCAACTGGCGAACGGCTTTCGCGCTCTATTTACGAACGCATGCCGCGCTATTTACGAGTGCCTTACGCCGGTAAAGTCAATCGACACGACGGCGCGCTTAGCCGGCTAGCCGGGGAGCACGCGTCTGTAACAGTCCTCGAGGCGCCGGGCGAGGAGCGGCCACGCGAACTCGGTCGCGGCGCGCAGGCGTGCCGCGCGGCCCTTCTCCACTCGCGCCGACTCGTCGGCGAGCATCGACTCGATCGTCGCCGCGAGCGCGTCCGGGTCGTCGGGCGGCGTAAGCGCGCCCGTCTCCGGCGTGACGACCTCCGAGTACCCGGGGATGTCGGAGGCGACGACGGGCGTCCCACACGCGAACGCGCGCGTCAGCACCATCCCGAAGCTCTCGTTGCCGAGCGACGGCGCGACAAGGAGCTTCGCGTTCGAGAGCTCCTCCGTCAGATGCTCGTCGGAGACATAGCCGAGGACGTCGATCGCGTCGTCGTGGATGCGGTGCCGGGTCATGAGTAGCCGCACAGCCAGAGGATCCGCCCCGATGACGCGCAGGCGGAGCCCGTTCCGGCTGAGCCGCGGCCAGGCGCGGAGGAGGACGGGCAGGCCCTTGCGGGGGTCGTGGCGGCCAAGGAAGACGATTCGGTTCTCGCGGCCGGCGGGGTCGGCCTCGGGTGGCAGCTCGACCCCGTTGGGGATCAGCTCGTACTCGCCCGGTGTGTGCGCGGCGGCTGAGCGGAGCGCCTGCTGCGAGACCGCGATGCGGAGGTCGAGACGCTCGGCGACGAAGCCGAAGATCGCGTCCGCATACGCTCGCCACGACGAGTTGCCGGCGGCGTGGAACGTCCCGACCACCGGCCCGTTCCACATTGCGAGCGCCGCCGGGCTGATGATCGGCGCGAGCGGCTCGTGCACGTGGAGCAGGTCGAACCCTTCCGTGGCGAGAACGCGCCGCAGCCGTGGCAGGGTCGTCGGGCTGAGGACGAGATTGTTGAGCGCGCCGTTGCCGGGCACGACGACCGAGCGTCCGAGCGGGATCACGCCCTCCGGCGGCTGCTCCGACCGGCCGGTACGCGGATGGAGGACCCGGCTGAACGAGCCCGGCGGGTCGTTCCCGATGAGAAGCCGTGTCTCGATCCCGATCGCCTCGAGGGCGCGGCGTTGGGCCTCGGCGTGATCGACGACGCCGCCGCCGAACGACCACGAGTAAGGGACCACGATTCCGACTTTCACGCGCGCCGCCAGACCAGGAGACCGACGATCGCCCCTGCGAGGGCAAGCTGCACCCAGGTCGAGATCCCGCTGTCGACGTTCCCCTCGCGGTGGAAGAGCTTCTTTCCACCGGGCCGCAGCCACGGCACGACGTGCTCGAGATCCGGGGCGGCTGCGGTAGCGCCGCCGAGGACGGCGGGATCGAAGGGGCCCCTACGCGCGGCGAGCAGGGCGAGCGCCGCGAGACCGCTGCCGACCTCGAAGCCGAGGTCGTGGATGTCGTCGTGCGGAACCCGGTCGCCCGCGAGGTGGACGAGCGGCCCGAGGAGCAGCGCGATCGGCCGGGAGCGCGTGAGCGCGCCGGCCGCTGCGCCGGTCGCGACGTGGAGCGAGACGATCACGTCCCGATCATCGCGTATGATCACGCGCCATGAGCTTCTCAGACTGGTTCCGTCGCATCTTCGCCTCCTCGTCGGCCAAAACCGACGCGGGGGCGCCCGGCGCTCCGGGGAGCATGCCCGGCGCACCCGGCGTGTCGCGCCTCGCCGACCTCGAGACTGCCGAAGCGGTCGAAGGCATCAACGAGTCGACCGAAGCGCCTTCCGATCCGGCGCCCTAGGTGAGGAGGCCGCTTTCGCGGCCGACCTCGACGAACGCCTCGAGCGCGCGCTCGAGATGATCGCGCTCTAGCGCGGCCGACATCTGCACGCGAATCCGCGCCGTCCCCTCCGGCACGACGGGGAAGCCGAAGCCGGTGACGAAGACGCCCCGGTCGAGGAGCTTCGCCGACAACTCGATCGCGCGGGCGGTCTCGCCGACGATGATCGGGATGATCGCCGCCTCGCCGTCGAGCGGCGCGAAGCCGGCCTCCGTCAGCGCTTCGCGGAACCAGCGCGTGTTCTCGTGGAGCTTCGTGACGAGCTCCGGATGCGCCCGCATCACGCGTACCGCCGCGCGTGCCGAGGCTGCCACCGTCGGCGGAAGCGCATTCGAGAAGAGCTGCGGGCGCGAGCGCTGCGAGAGCAGATCGCAGACCTCCTCCGACGACGCGACGTAGCCACCCGCGGCGCCGCCGAGCGCCTTGCCGAGCGTGCCGGTCATCACGTCGACCTCGCCGAGGACGCCAAAGTGCTCGGCGACTCCGCGACCCGTGTCGCCGACGACGCCGACGCCGTGCGAGTCGTCGACGATGACGACCGCGTCGTGCTCCCGCGCGAGCTCGAGGATCTCGGGCAGCTTCGCGAGGTCGCCCTCCATCGAGAAGACGCCGTCGGTGATGACGAGCTTGCGCTGGCCCTTCTCGCACGACTCGAGCGCCGCGCGCAGCTCGCCCATGTCGGAGTGCTTGTACACCGTCTTCCGCTCGGGCT
>JAWVDC010000127.1:0-10475 GCA_033857715.1 Gaiellaceae bacterium
CCGCAGCGCGGTGTCTACGACCGCGAGACGATCGACGCGATCCTCGACGAGGCGCTCTACTGCCACCTCGGCTTCGTCGTCGACGGCCAGCCGTACGTCATCCCGACGCTGCATGCGCGGCGGGGAGACCTCCTCTACGTGCACGGCTCGTCGGCCAGCCGGATGCTTCGGCATGCGGCGACGGGCGCGCCGATGTGCGCGACGGTCACGCTGCTCGACGGATTGGTCCTCGCGAAGTCCGTCTTCAACCACTCGATCGACTACCGCTCGGTGCTGGTGCTCGGGAAGGCGCGCGCGGTGGAAGGAGACGAGAAGCTCGAGGCGCTGCGCCTGTTCACCGAGCACGTCGCGCCGGGCCGCTGGGACGAAGCGCGCCAGCCGACCGCGACCGAGCTCAAGGCGACCGCGATCCTGTCGCTGCCGCTCGACGAGGCATCCGCGAAAGTCCGTACCGGCCCGCCGGAGGAAGAGCCGGAGGACGTCGATCTGCCGGTGTGGAGTGGTGTCGTCCCGATCCACCTCGCGGCCGAGCCGTCGGAGTACGACTGGCGCCGCGTGCGGGACGGTCGACTGGGGCCTCCTCGCTAAGGTCGAGGCAGTGAGCGTCTTCGAACGCACCACCCTCGACAACGGCCTGCGCGTGGTGACGGCCGACCTTCCGCACGCGCAGTCGGTGTCCGTCGCGATCATGCTTGCCGCGGGCTCGCGGTACGAGACCGCCGAGTCGAACGGCATTGCGCACTTCTCCGAGCACATGTTCTTCAAGGGGACGGAGCGGCGGCCGACTGCGCGCGACATCGCCGGCGAGATCGACGCGATCGGCGGCGAGTTCAACGCGTTCACCGGCAAGGAGTCGACGACGTACTACGTCAAATGCGCCGCCGAGAGCCGTGATGTCGCGCTCGACGTCCTCGTTGACATGCTGCGCAACTCGCGCTTCGACGCGGAGGAGATCGAGCGCGAGAAGGGCGTGATCGTCGAGGAGATGAACATGTATTTCGACACGCCGCGCGACTTCATCGGCGGCGTGTACGAGGAGCTCCTCTACGGAGACCAGCCGCTCGGCTGGGAGATCATCGGCACGAAGGAGACGGTCCGCGGCGCGACGCGCGAGACGTTCCTCGATTACATCGGCCGCTGGTACAAGCCGTCGCAGATGGTGCTCGGCGTGGCGGGGCGGATTGGCGACGGTCTGCTCGAGAAGGCGCAGGAGCTGCTCGGCGACCTCTCCTCCGACGAGCCGGCCGACGCGCCGAAGCCGGTGGCGCCGTACGCGAACGGACGTGTGCGCGTGTTCGAGAAGGCCTCCGATCAGGCGCATGTCTGCCTCGGCGTCCACTCGCTTCCGCTCGCGCATCCCGACCGGTACGCGCTCTCGTTGCTTGCGACGGCACTTGGGGGCGGGATGTCGTCGCGCTTGTTCACCGAGGTGCGCGAGCGGCGCGGGCTCGCGTACTACGTCCATGGCCTGAATCACTCGTACACCGACGCGGGGACGCTGTACGCGCAGGCGGGCGTCGACATCACGCGGATCGACGACGCGGTGTCGACGATCGCCGCGGAGCTGCGGAAGATCGCGGCGGAGCCGATCCCCGCCGACGAGCTCGAGAAGGCGCGCGCGTTCGCGAAGGGACGGTTCGTCCTCCAGCTCGAGAACCCGCAAGGCCTGATGATGTTCGGCCTGCGGCGCGAGGTCTTGGAGAAGCGGCTCCCCGATCCCTCCGAGGTCGTCGCGGGCCTCGACGGGGTGACGGGCGAGGACGTGTCACGCGTGGCGCGCGAGCTCATCTCGAACGACCGTTTGCGCCTAGCCGTGATCGGCCCGTTCGACGATCCGGCCCGGTTCGAGTGCTTGCTTGACGCCTAGCGCCAGGGAGAGCGACCGCTCGCGCAGGCTTCTAGTTACTCGAGCGCTCGGCGTCGAGCTTCGCTTGCGCTTTCTCGGCGAGGTCGCGCGTCCGCTGAGCATTTTCCATCGCGCGCTGATAGCGCTCACGGAACTCTTCGTGCTCAGCCTTCGTCCGTTTCCTCTTCGCCATCGTCGTCATCTCCTTCCAGAAGCGCCTCGATGTTGTACGCCGCGGTTGCGATGTCGGCCACGTTGAAGAGTAGGGAAACGACTTCGTCCCGGTTGATCAGCGGCTCGGTCACACCTAGAAATTGACGGGGGAACGGCTCCCCCGCCATCGGTCACTGGAGGTAATGGACGCTCGACCGCTAGCGCGTCTACTTCTTGATCGAGCTGCGGGCCTTCCCCATCGCCTGCTGCGCCTTGCCCTTGAGGGTCTGCGCCTCGCCCTTTGCTTCGGTCTTGGGCTTGCCCGTCCGGTTGCCGACTGCGTCCTTCGCCTTGCCGACGGTCTCGTTGGCCTTGCCCTTCAGCTGTTGCGTGCGAGCTCCCACCATGAACCTCCTGCGTCGCTTTAGGAAACAACGAAGACGCGGACGACAGGGGTTCGGGCACGCGTCGGCCCGAGGGGCCCGACGCTTTCGAACTGAACTACGGAAGCGGCGACTCGACCAGGTCGGCGGTCCAGTTGGCACCTGTCCCGGAATCCGCCCGTTGGAGTGCCTTCGACCCGCGCCGCATATCCGCAGAGGGTGCCGTTGTACCACTTCGGCCTGACGATGCCTATCCCTCTTCTTGCGATTTCTCCTCGGAGGCGCGCTTCGCGATCTCGTCGACGACGGTCGGATCGGCGAGCGTCGTCGTGTCGCCGAGCTGGCGGTCGTTCGCGACGTCGCGCAGGAGGCGGCGCATGATCTTGCCGCTGCGTGTCTTCGGGAGCTCGGGCGTGAAGACGATGTTCGCGGGCTTCGCGATCGCGCCGATCTTCTGCGCGACGTGGTTGCGGAGCTCCTCGAGCTTCTCGACGGAGCCCTCCGCGCCCCCCTTGAGCGTGACGTACGCGACGATCGCCTCGCCGGTGACCGCGTCGGCTCGGGACGTGACCGCCGCCTCGGCGACCTCTTGGTGATCGACGAGGGCGGACTCGACCTCGATCGTCGAGATGCGGTGCCCGGAGAC
This sequence comes from Gaiellaceae bacterium, assembly GCA_033857715.1. GTDB lineage: Bacteria > Actinomycetota > Thermoleophilia > Gaiellales > Gaiellaceae > Palsa-739. Next base: position 3,029 of record JAWVDC010000127.1, read on the forward strand.
GTTCATCACGTCGTCGATTCGTCCGAGGAGCCAGAAGTCGCCGTCGCGGTCGATTCGCGCTCCGTCGCCCGCGAGGTAGACGCCGTCGTACTTCGACCAGTACGTCTCCTTGTAGCGCGCGTCGTCTCCGAAGATCCCGCGCAGCATGGCCGGCCACGGCCGCCTGAGGACGAGATAGCCACCGCCGCCCGGGCCGACCTCGTTGCCCTCCTCGTCGAAGATCGCGGCATCGACGCCGGGGAACGGCTTCGTCGCCGAGCCCGGTTTTGTCGTCGTGATGCCCGGCAGCGGCGTGATGAGCGCCATCCCCGTCTCGGTCTGCCACCACGTGTCGACGATCGGCGTGCGGTCGCCGCCGATGTGCTCGCGGTACCACATCCACGCCTCGGGGTTGATCGGCTCGCCGACGGTGCCGAGGAGACGCAACGACGACAGGTCGTGCTTCTGCGCGTGCTCCGGCCCCCACTTCATGTGCGCGCGAATCGCGGTCGGCGCGGTGTAGAGGATCGTCACGCCGTACCTTGCGATGATCGCCCACCAGCGGTCCTTGTCCGGGAAGTCGGGTGTGCCCTCGTACAGGACGGACGTCGCGCCGTTGCAGAGAGGGCCGTAGACGATGTAGCTGTGGCCGGTGATCCAGCCGATGTCGGCGGCGCACCAGTAGACGTCGCTGCCGGGCTTGAGATCGTGGACGTAGTGGTTCGTCGTCGCGGCGCCCACGAGGTAGCCGGCCGTCGTGTGGACGATTCCCTTCGGCTTCGCGGTCGTGCCGCTCGTGTACATGAGGAAGAGCAGGTCCTCGCTGTCCATCGGCTCGCACGGGCACGACTCGGGCTCGTCGGAGCATCCCTCCTCGAGCTCGTGCCACCAGTGGTCGCGGCCGTCCTGCATCGGGACGTCGTTGCCCGTGCGGCGGAGGACGACGGCGGTCGTCGTGACCGGCGCCGCGTCCATCGCCTCGTCGGCGACTTTCTTCAGCGGGACGGTCGAGCCACGGCGCCACGCCTCGTCCTGCGTGATCAAGACCTCGCAGCGCATGTCGTTCATGCGGCCCGAGAGCGAGTCGGCCGAGAAGCCGCCAAAGACGACGGTGTGCGGGGCGCCGAGCCGCGTGCACGCGAGCATCGCGACCGGCAGCTCCGGGACCATGCCCATGTAGATCGCGACCGGCGTGCCCTTCTGGACGCCGAGCTTCTTCAGCGCATTCGCGAACCGAACGACGTCGCGCTGGAGATCCGCGTACGTGATCGCGCGCATCTCCTCCGCAGCCTCACCCTCCCAGTGGAACGCGACCTTGTCGCCGCGGCCTGCCTCGACGTGGCGATCGACGCAGTTGAAGCAGACGTTGAGCTTGCCGCCGAGATACCACTGCGCGTACGGCGGCTCCCATGTGTAGAGCTCCGTGAACGGCTCGAACCATGTGACGCGCTCGCGGCCCTCGCGCTCCCAGAACTCCTCGAACGGGATGTCGTAGATCCCGGGCTGGGCGTTCGCCTGCGCGGCGAAGTCGGGGGGCGGCGGATAGCTCCGCTCCTCGACGAACATCGTCTCGATCTGGTGGTCGCTCACGGCTCGAGGTCGTACGGATACTGCGTGAGGTTCTCGTGGCCGGTCTCGGTGACGAGGACGTTGTCCTCGAGCCGGACGCCGCCGTAGCCCTGCCGGTAGAGACCGGGCTCGATCGTGACGCAGTCGCCGGGGACGAGCTTCTTGTCGCCGAGCCTGGCCAGCCCCGGCTCCTCGTGGATCGCGAGCCCGACGCCGTGACCGAGGCTGTGGAAGAACCCATCGGCGAGCGGCTCACCCGGCGTCTTCGTGCGCTGCGTCAGCTCGCCCGCTGCCTCGAAGATGTCGCACGTGCCGTTGAAGAGCTCGCGCCCCTCAACGCCGGGCTTCGTCTCGGCGACCGCGCGGTCGAGCGCCTCCTTCACGAGCCGGTGCCACTCGCGCACATCGTCGGCGATCTCGCCGCGGACGAAGGTGCGGGTCATGTCCGTGTAGACGGCCGACGCGTTGTGGCGCGGCCAGATGTCGACGACGACCGGCGTGTGCGGCGGGATCGGCCCCGAGCCCATGTCGTGGCCGACGGCTCCTTGCGCGCCGGGCGCGACGATGTACTCGTCGGCGGTCGTGTCGTGCGCGGCGAACGTCTGGCTCATCGCGGCCTTCACGCGCTCGACGGTGAGCACCTCGCCGTCGAGGAGGAGCTGGTCGCCGCTGATCTCGGAGCGGCGGAGCATGTCGCGGCAGGTATCCATCGCGGCCTCGGCCGCCTTCTGGGCGCGACGCATTCCTGCGATCTGCGGCTCGGTCTTCGAGCGACGCCGGTCGTCGAAGAGATCCTGGTCGACGTCGAGCTCAACGCCGGCGGCGCGCACCCGGTCGGCGAGCCAGACGGGGAAGTTCTCGGGGACGCTTGCGCGCGTGATCCCGAGGCTCGCGACCTGGCGCAGGGCGAGCTCGGCCCAGACCTCTCTCGCCGACATCCCCGACGCCATGAGCTCATCGAGGCCGAAATCGTCGGCGATGCGCACGTCGAAGAGGTCGAGCGCACGGAGCCGTGTCGCCTCCATCGAGTGTGTGAAGACGAGCTTTGTGCCGCCCGCCTCGGCGTAGAGGATCGGGTCCGGGATGCCCAGCGGGATCGCGTGTCGCATGTCGGCAGAGCGGAACGTGTCCGCGTAGATGAGGACGTTGGTCATCGCGTGATCGTAGACTCGCGACATGGAGAACGCGACGTTCCCCGTCGGGGCGGCCTGCCGCATCGACGCGCGAACTCCATGGCGGCAGGTCGCCGAGATCCCGGTCGGGCTCGACCCCGAGGGGATTGCGATCGACACGGCGCGTCGGCGCGCGTTCGTCGCGTGCTCGCGCAGCGACTTCGTCTCGGTCGTCGACCTCGACACGCACGAGGTCATCACCGAGATCGCGACGGGAGCCGAGCCGATCGACATCGGGTTCGACGAGGCGACCGGACGCGTCTTCTCGGCCGACGCGCATGCCGACCAGGTCACGATCATCGATGCGGAGACGCTCGAGGTGGAGACGGCGGTGGCGGTGGGCGGGTATCCCTCCGGCCTGACGCACGTCCCTGAGACGCGGCGCCTCTACGTCGGGAACTCGCTCGGCTCGACGATGAGCGTCATCGATCTCGACTCGCTCGAGACGGTGGCGACCGTCGGCGCAGAGCCCGGGGCCGGCGCGATCGGCGTCGACCCGACTCGCAACCTCGCCGTGTGCGTCAACTTCGTGGCGGCCTCGGCGAACCTTTTCGACACGGACACGTTCGCGGAGGTCGGGCGGCTCGAGCTCGGGATCGGCACCTGCGCGATCGGGATCCTCCCCGAGCGCGGCGAGGCGTTCATCGTCAACTCGATCGCCGGGACCGTTTCGCGCGTCGACCTCGACGCGCAGGAGGTCGTCGAGGAGATCCGCACCGGCCAGGCGCCCGTCGGCCTGACGGTCGCGCCCGCGCACGACCGGGTCTACATCACGAACCGCGGCGCCGGGACGCTGACGGTCATCGGGGTCGCCGATGGGACCGAGTGGACGCAGATCCCGGTTGGCAACGGGCCGGGCGGCGTCACCGTCGACCCGTACGACGGCCGGATCCTCGTCGCGAACGCCGGGAGCCAGACCGTCTCGATCGTCGAGGACCTCCTCGCGGCGCGGCCGCCCGTGCCCGTTGTTGACGAGCCAAGCCCGTGGATCGGCAAGCGCCTGCCGAGCTTCTCCCTCGAGGACTACTGGACGGGGGATCGGCGCACGAACGCCGACTGGGCGGAGAAGAAGTACATCCTCAACTTCTTCGCGAGCTGGTGAGGGCCGTGCAACGCGGAAGCGCCGTTCCTCGAGGAGCTGCGGATTCGCGAGGCCGCCCGGTCGGGCGTCGAGGTAGTGCTCGTCGATATCTGGGAGGGAACCTCACCGAGGCCCGAGGTCGACCGCTTCTGCGAGATGTGGGGCATCAAGGGGCCGATCCTCCTCGACCCGAACGAGACGCTCGCGCGCGAGCTCGGTGTGCGCGGCGTGCCGACGAACGTCGTCGTCGACTCCGGCGGCATCGTGCGGGAGTTCGGCGCGGCCCGGCTCGACGAGCTCGAGCGGGCGATCGCCTCTCTTTAGACCAGCTCGGCCAGGTCGCGGGCCTCGCCCTCGTTGCGGATCCCGACGATCGCGCCCGTCACGTCCGGATGCGCGAGGACGAACTCGAGCGCTCCGCGCGTGACGCTGCCGGCGCCGCGCCGGCGCAGCTCGGAGTGCGTCTCCGCGAGGTCGAGCTCGGCGAAGGGATGGGTGCGCCGGAAGTCGTCCGTCGCAAGCTCGTGGACCGAGAACCCGTCGGTGAGGAAGCCGCTCGCGAGCGGCGCCCACACGATCACGCCGAGCCCGTGTTCCCCCGCGAGCGGGAGCAGCCGCTCCTCCTCGCGGCGCGCGATTGCGGAGTACTCGAACTGGAGAGCCGCGACCGGCCCGATCGCGAGGGCCCTCTCCACGAGCTCGGGCGGATGGTTCGAGAGGCCTCCGTATCGCACCTTCCCTTCGGCGATGAGCTCGTGGAGCGCGCCCCACGACTCCTCGATCGGGACAGCGCGATCGACATCGTGGAACTGCAGCAGGTCGAGCCGCTCGCGCCGCAGGCGTCTCAGGCTCTCGTCGCAGCCGCGCCGGATCGCCGCCGGCGTCAGATCCATGTAGTCGTCGCCGTCGTCGCGCCGCTCGGTGCCGCACTTCGTGAAGACGAGGACGCCATCCCGGCCGTCGACCGCGCGGCCGACGATCTCCTCCGCGTGGCCCCAGCCGTAGAACGGAGCCGTGTCGACCCAGTTGACGCCCTCGTCTATCGCGGCGTGAATCGCCCTTACGGAATCGCCGTCGTCCTGGTGTCCCCAGTTGACCCACCACTCGCCTGGCCGCGAGCCGATCGGCGCAGTGCCCACACCGACGCGGGAGATCTCGAGATCGCTGGGGCCGAGCTTCCGGAGGGACATGTCCGTACAGAACGTCTCCTCGGGCGCCGCTATGCCCGCGGGCCAGGTGCGGGCATAGGCGATCACGGGATGGTGACGTGGAAGGTGCGCACCGGGCCCTTTTGCAGGACGACACGAGCAAACACCGGGCCGCGGAGTCGGCCCCGGTAGACGAACTGGGCGATGCCGGCGCTGTGCGGCAAGATCTCGAGCCGGTGCGCGCGGAGCGTCTGCGTCCTCGCGCCACGCCGCATGAGCACGAGATGGAGCCGCGACGCGCCGAGGCGCTCGGCGACGTTGCCGCGATTCGCGAGCCGCAACGAGAACATGCGGGCCGCGCCCTTCCGGTGCACGGAGAGCGCCTGCGGCACGAGCTGGTGGACGATCGTTCCGGGAACGCGCACGAGCACGACGACGCCGACCCGAAGGAGGACGTGGACCTGCTCGTCCGCGGGCGGACGCGTCGCGAGGAGCACGAGCGCCGGATGGTCGCCGGGCCTCGCCCTCGTGGGCGGAGCCGCCGTCACGCGGAACGAGGCGGTCGAATGCGGCGCGAGAAGGCGCCGGTGCGGGCGGACGAGTAGCCACCCCGCGGCGCCACGCGCCGCCTTTATCCGCGGCTTGCCGCGCAGGGTGCGCGCGAACCCGGCCCGCGACACCGTGACGACGAGCGGCCGCGCCGTTGGGTTCCGCACGGTGATCGCCGACGGCGTCGTTCCTTTGAGCTCGAGCCGCAAGGGGCTGACACCGAGCGCGGCGGCCGGGCCCCCACCGGCCGCCGCGCTCGGGATCAGAGCCGCTGCGGCGAGCGCTGCGACTCCAAGGAATTTCATTGCGCGATCACCGTGTACGTGAGCGTCGCGGTGTAGTGCCCGGAGGGCAGGGCCGGCAGAGGCGACATGAAGCCGACGTTCGTCGTCCAGACATCGCCGCCACCCGCGCTCACGCCGCTCGTCGCTCCGAGGAGTAGGTCGGGATCGGGCGCGATCGGCACCGCGGCGAGCGCCGAACTGCCGACGCCGATGCCGAGCGGCAGGTCGTGTGGCGTGAACGCCGAGCGCTTGACGGTGAGCGAGTAGCCGCTCGAGTCGGTGCTCGTGACCGTGACGTGCTCGACGAGCGGGTTCGGGGTCGTCCCCGGAAGGACGGGGCCGAAGTCGAGCGTGTCGTGGTCGACGGCGAGCGAGATGACGGGCTGGAGGTCGACACCGACCGTCCCGCCGCCCGACGTTCCGCCGCCACCGCCACCGCCGCCACCGCCGGACGACGAGCACGCCGCCGGCGAGGCCGACGAGTTGAGCGGGCTCGGCGTGCCGGTCGTGAAGTCGGACGAGTTGTCGTCGACGTCGGTGCAGAACGATCCGTCGCGCACGAGGGCCGTGGTCGAGCTGAGGGCAGGCGCGGCAGCGGTGCCTTCATACACCGTGGCCGAGCCCCAGCCGACGAGGTCCTCCGCCCCGGTGCCAGCATTGACGACCTGGATCTTCCCGCCCGTCACGGCGAGGTTGGACGTCCCGGTGGCGTCAGGCGCCGGGAGCGCGGATCCGTTCGTCCCGCCCGATGCGAGCTGAACGAGGTAGTGCCCGCCTGCGGGAATGGAGCCGGTCAGTGCGGTCGAGGCCCACGTCGTGCTCGAGGCGGAGGAGTACTGAAGCGTCCAGCCGCTGACCGAGACGGCGCTGCTGCCGCGGTTGAAGAGCTCGACGTAGTCGTTCGTATACGGAGCGCCGGAGTTCCCGCCAGCGGCGAAAACCTCGGAGACGACGATGCTGCCGGCGCCGCTGCCGCTGGCCGAAGCCGCCGCGACAAGGACGCCGATGACTGTGAGAAGCACGAGGAGTTTTTTCATGCCTCCGTCTTACGGGCAGCCGGTGCGCGCCACCAGTGTCCTTTTGTGAGTTGACACGCAATCGGCACAGAGCCGGGTAGATTCGGTGCATGGATGCGCTCGAACGGGCACGGGAGGTCGCCGCTGGCTGGGACGAGCGCGTGCGCGCCGACTTGCCGGCCGACCTCGACATCTTCGACGCGCACACGCATCTCGGCAATGACATCGACGGGATGGTCGGCGTCTACGACGAGCTCATCGGCGGGATGGACCGCTACGGCGTGTCCCGCGCGAACATGTTCTGTCTCGACGAGCCCGACCGGCATCCCGGCTTCACAGCCGCGAACGACCGGACGCTCGAGTTCGCCGCGCGCTCCGGCGGACGGCTGATCCCGTTCGTGCGGCTCGACCTCAACGAGGAGCCGCTGGAGGAAGCCGTGCGCTGTCTCGACCTCGGCGCGCGCGGGATCAAGCTCCATCCGCGCGCGCAGAAGTTCGCGCCCGAGGACGAGCGCCTCATCCCGGTCTTCGCGCTCGCGGCCGAGCGTCGCGTCCCGATCCTCATCCACGCCGGTCGCGGCCTGCCGCCGATCGCCGCCGGGCTCGAGAAGCTCGTCGACGACCATCCCGGCTCGCAGCTGATCCTCGC
>JAWVDC010000128.1:0-10160 GCA_033857715.1 Gaiellaceae bacterium
CGTGATCACGAGCGGGCAGAGGACGCGGTTGCAGTTCGAGTAGGTGCCTGCCTTCAGGAGCAGCAGACCCCGTTGCGCGGCCTCTTCGGCGACCCTGGTCGCGAGCTCCGGCGCGGGCTCCTTCGTGGCGGGATCCCGGACGTATTCGACGGCGAGCATTGCCCCGAGCCCCCTGACCTCGCCGATCTGCGGGTGGCGCTCCTGCCATGCGAGCATCCTGCCCCGCATGGTCTCGCCGATGCGCTCGGCGCGCTCCACGAGGCCTTCTTCCTCGAAGATGTCGAGGACGGCGAGCGCGGCGGCCTGCGCGACGGGGTTGCCGACGAAGGTGCCGCCGACGGCCGAGTCGCCGGGTGCGTCCATGATCTCGGCCTTGCCGACGACGCCGGAGAGCGGCAGCCCGCCGGCGATCGACTTCGCGACCGTCATGAGGTCGGGCTCGACCCCGAAGTGCTCCATCGCGAACATCCGGCCGGTCCGGCCGAAGCCGGTCTGCACCTCGTCGGCAACAAGGAGGATGCCCTCGCGATCGCAGATGCGCCGCAGGCCCTCCATGAACTCCTGCTCGGCGACGATGAACCCCGCCTCGCCCTGCACAGGCTCGACGACGATGCACGCGACGTTTTCGGCGGCGACCTGCGCGGAGAACATCCGCTCGATCGCGGCGAGTGCGTCCGCCGTCGTGACGCCGCGGTAGGCGTTCGGGAACGGCGCGCGGTAGACCTCGGGCGCGAACGGACCGAGGCCCGCCTTGTACGGATGCACCTTCGAGGTGAGCGTGAGCGAGAGCAGCGTGCGCCCGTGAAAGCCGCCCTCGAAGCCGATGACCGCCGGCCGCTTCGTGTAGCCGCGCGCAAACTTGACCGCGTTCTCGACGGCCTCGGTGCCGGCGTTGAAGAACGCCGCCTTCGTCGGCCCGGAGAACGGCGCGATCGCGGTGAGGCGCTCCGCGTACTCGACGTAGATCTCGTACGGGACGATCGTGAAATCGGTGTGGAAGAACTTCGCCGCCTGCTCCTGCACCGCGGCGACGACACGCGGGTGCGCATGACCGACGTTGAGGCAGCCCACGCCGCCCGTGAAGTCGACGAACGTGTTGCCGTCGACGTCGGTGAGCAGCGCGCCGTGACCCTCGGCGGTGAACACCGGCAGGTACAGCCCGAGCGGGTCGGCGACGACGCGCTCCTTCCGCGCGGCGATCTCGCGGGAGCGCGGGCCGGGCACCTCGGTGCGGAGCTCGATCGAACGCGTCACTGCCATCGGCTGCACGATAACGAGAGGCCTAGACTGCACGGCGATGGTCCTCTCCGACGCGACGATCGCCCGCTACCTCGCCGAGGGCAAAGTCGAGATCGACCCGTACGACGAGTCGCTCCTGCAGCCGTCGAGCGTCGACGTGCGCGTCGACCGTCTTTTCCGCGTCTTCCGCAACAACCGCGCCTCGTTCATCGACGTGAAGGTCGAGCAGGATCTGACCGAGCTCGTCGAGGTCAAGGACGACGAGGCGTTCATCCTCCACCCCGGTGAGTTCGTCCTCGGCTCGACGCTCGAGCGGATCAAGCTCTCCGACGAGCTCGTCGCGCGGCTCGACGGCAAGAGCTCGCTCGGGCGGCTCGGCCTGCTCATCCATTCCACGGCCGGCTTCATCGACCCCGGCTGGGACGGCCACGTGACGCTCGAGCTCTCGAACGTCGCGAACCTGCCGATCACGATCTATCCCGGCATGAAGATCGGGCAGATCTCCTTCATGCAGATGACGGAGCCGGCGGCGACGCCGTACGGCGCCGACTCGCTCGGCTCGAAGTACAAAGGCCAGCGCGGGCCGACGGCGAGCAAGTACTGGAAGAACTTCGAATGACGGTGCTCGTCACCGGAGGCACGGGCTTCATCGGCCCGCACGTCGTCCACGCGCTGCGCGGACGCGACGAGCCCGTTCGGGCGCTCGTGCGCGACCCGTCGCGCGCAACGCGGCTCGAGGCTTGGGGAGCAGAGCTCGCAACCGGCGACGTGACAGACGCCTCCTCGTTGCGCGCGGCGTGCGAGGGCGTCGACACCGTCATCCATCTCGTCTCGATCATCAAGGGCTCCCGCGCCGACTTCGACCGCGTCATGGCCCAGGGCACGCGCGACCTCGTCGCCGCGGCCCAGGACGCGGGCGTGCGCCGCTTCGTCCTCATGAGCGCGCTCGGAGTCGACGAGACGACGAAGGACGCGGTGCCGTACTACGCGGCGAAGTGGGAGATGGAGCGCGCGGTGAAGGAGTCGGGCCTCGACCACGTCATCTTCCGGCCGAGCTTCGTCTTCGGCCGCGACGGCGGCGTGCTGCCGACGTTCGCACGGCTCGCGCGCTTCGCCCCCGTCACGCCCATCGTCGGGCCCGGGACGCAGAAGCTCCAGCCGATCTGGGTCGAGGATCTCGCGCAGTACTTCGCGCACGCCGTCGCGGAACCGGTCTCGGGGATGTTCGAGCTCGGCGGGCCGGATGCGGTGACGTGGAACGAGTTCTGGCAGCGCCTGAAGGTCGCGCTCGGCCTGCGGCGGCCGACCGTCCACATGCCGTTCGGGGTCATGCGCTTGCAGGCGACGCTGACCGAGAAGCTGCCCGGCGCGCCGGTGACGCGCGACCAGCTGACGATGCTCGCGCTCGGCGACAACGTCGTCACCGACACGCGCGCGGTCGAGACGTTCCAGCTGGCGCTCATGCCGCTCGACGAGCAGCTGCGCCGCGCGGCGTGAGAGGTGTAGTCCTTTCCGACGAGGGCGTCGCGATCGAGGAGATCACGCTCGATCCGCCCGGCGAGAACGAGGTTCGCGTGCGCGTCGTCGCGAACGGCCTGTGCCACACGGACCTCCATGTGATCGAGACGGGCGGCTGGGGGATGCGCCTTCCCGTCCTGCTCGGCCACGAGGGCGCCGGTGTCGTGGAGGAGCTCGGGCCAGGCGTGACGACGGTCGCGGAGGGCGACCGCGTCGTGATCGCCTGGCGCGCGCCGTGCGGCGACTCGTGCCCGGCGTGCCGGCGTGGCGATCCGCGGCGTTGCTCGAACAACCTCCGCGCGCGTCGCCGCTCACACCGGGCGGCCGACGGCGCGCTCCTCACGCCGGTGCTCCGCTGCGGAACGCTCTCCGACGCCGTCGTCATCCACGAGGCGTGCGCGGTCAAGGTGCCCGACGAGCTCCCCTTTGAGCAGGCGAGCCTCCTCGCGTGCGGCTTCTCGACCGGAGCGGGCGCGGCGCTGTGGACCTCGCCCGTTCACGCCGGCGCGTCGGTGGCCGTGATCGGCTGCGGCGGCGTCGGCTTGGCCGTCGTGCAGGGCGCGAAGCTCGCCGGCGCGGCGCGGATCGTCGCGATCGACGTCGCGCGGGAGAAGCTCGCCACCGCGCGCGTGCTCGGCGCGACGGAGGTCGTCGACGCGTCCGTCCTCGACGCGGTCGACACCGTGCGCGAGTTGACCGGCGGCGTCGACTTCGCGTTCTCCGCCGTGGGCACGGCGTCGGCGCTGGAGCAGGCGGTGCGGATGTGCGGTTACGCCGGGACGGCGACGCTCGTCGGCCTCCCGCTCCCCGACGCGAAGCTCGAGCTCGACCTGGAGAAGGACGTCTTCGATCCGAAGATCACGCTCGCGGTGACGCACGGAGGCGACACGATCCCGCAGGAGGACTTCCCCTTTCTGGCCCAAGCAGCGCTCGACGGCAAGCTCGATCTCGCCCGCTTCGTGACGAGCACGGTCACGCTCGAGGAGGTGCCCGACCGCCTAGGCCGGATCGGCCAGGACGGCGAGATCAGGACCGTCGCGCTGCTCTGACGAGCGCAAGAATGCGGCCGCGACGCATCCCGCCGCGACGGCGAGCACGAGAGACGAGGCCGCGTCCAGCCCGATGGCCGTATCGTGGAAATAGAGCGCCTCGAGGATCAGCCCCGCGCCGGCGATCAGCAGACCAAGCCCAATACCGATCGCGGCGACCCGGAGCATTCCATCCCGACGCGCCGCCCGCCCGAAGAAGGCCCAGGCGGCGGTCGCTGCGCCAAGGGCCGCCACCGCCTCCCCCGCCGCGGCCGTCACGACTCCCGCAGTCAGAGAGCCGGGCAGCCGACCGACAACGTCTGGCAGCCAGCCCAGGTCGAGCGCATCGCTTGCTGCCCGCAGCGCGAAGTAGAGGGCCAGCCCGACGGATCCCCATGCCAGTAGACGTGCGTGAACCGCCGAGAGCACGATCGTCGTGATCTCTCGCGCAGCACGACGCGAGGGAACCCCCGAGGCGGCGGCAGCCCTGATCAGCGTTCCTGCGACGACGATCGCGAACGCCGAGCCCGCAGCGAACGCGAACGAGGCCCGGAGCGACTCCCCCACATCGACGGTGGACATCAGCGGGATGGGGAGGATCATCGCCCCGTACAGAGCAAACGACCCTGCTGACAGCCCGAGTAGGCGCCTCTTTGGAGCCTCAGAGGCCTGGAGGAAGGCCCTCGCCGCGGCGCCGAAACCAACGGCCATGAAAATCGCGCCGACCAGGTTGAGCGCGGCGTAGGACTCCAAGTAGGGGGCGTCGCTGAAGTACTCGTAGCCGGGGAGGAAGCTGTACGGGCGCGAGTACGAGATGGAGTGGGCCGGGTAAGCCGAGGAGAGGACGTTCGAGAGGTCAACCGCCCTCCCGGCCAGCAGGGCAGCCGCGGCAACAACGCCCACCCGGGCCGCGAAAGCAAGCAGCCGGTTCCGGGCCATGGCGCCTTAGCCGAGCCCCTGCCGCTTCGGCAGGTCGGTCTCCGGATCGACGAGGTGGCCGTCGCGCTCGACGTAGCCGCCCTTGCCGCCGACGATGAAGACGATCGCGTCCTCATCGCCGATGCTCGAGATCCGGCGCCGTTCAGTCGAGCTCGCGTGGAACAGCCCGCCCTCGCCGAGCTCGCGCGACTCGCCCGCGACGTCGACGCGGATCCGCCCCCGGTGCACGAAGTACAGCTCGTCCTGCGTGTCGTGGTAGTGCTCGGGCCCCTCGTAGTGCGGCGGATAGACGATCGCGTTGACGCCGAACGCCTCGACGCCGAGCGGGCCGCGGACCTTGCGGAAGCCGTAGCCGTCGCCGAGCTCGTCGAGGGATCCGAAGGCGTAGCTCACTCCGAGCATTCTTTCGCAGTCGGGGCGAGCGGGAGGCGGGCAAGGAGCTCGCCGAGCTGCTCGCGCTCCTTCGCCTCGAGCGCGGCGCCGAAGATCTCGTCGATGTCGGCGTGGTGCGACTGCCGCGCGGCCTCGACTTTGCGCAGTCCCTCCTCGGTCAGCACCGCGTAGCTCACGCGCGCGTCGCTGTCGCACGACCGCTTCCCGACGAGACCGCAACGCTCGAGCCCGTCGAGCAGGCGCGTGATCCCCGACGGGGTGAGCAGCACCTGGCGCGCGATGTCGATCCGCCGCATCGCGTGCTCGGGGGCGTGGTAGAGCTGGATGAGGACGTCGAAGTCGCTCATCGTCAGGCCGTGCTCGGCCTCGAGGCGCGCCCCGAGCTCACGGGTCAGCGCGGCGTGCGCGCGGAGGAACCGCACCCACGTGACCTGGGTGGTTTCCGAAACTTCTTGAGTGGTCAATACTTGACTAGACAATCTTCTCTCGCTATATTGCTTGCGTACTCAACTATACAAGGAGATCCCCTCTCATGTCCACCACCACTACTTTCACTTCTGCACCGGCCGGCGCCGCGCTTTCTGGAAGCTGGAGCGCCGATCCGGTCCACTCCCACCTCCAGTTCGAGATCGACTACGCCGGGACGAACATCTTCCGCGGCGGCTTCCACGACTACACCGCCGCCGTCGAGGACGGCGTCCTCGAAGGCGTCGCGAAGGTCGCGAGCGTCGACGTCAAGGACGAGCAGCTCAACGGCCACCTCCAGACGCCCGACTTCTTCGACGCCGAGCGTTTCCCCGAGATCACGTTCCGCACGAGCGACCTCGAGTCCGGCGAGCTCACGATCAAGGGCGTGACGCGGCCGGTGACGATCACGTCGAAGGTCTCCGAGCCGAACGTCGATCCCTTCGGGCGCGAGCGCGTCGGCATCGCCCTCGAGGCCAAGGTCGACCGCACCGAGTTCGGGATGAACTGGAACGCGCCGAACCAGGGTGGCGGCAACTACCTCGGCGACGACGTCACGATCAAGGCCGACCTCTCGCTCGTCAGGCAGGCGGCGTAACGATGCGGATCCTCGGCGTTTCCGGCAGCCTGCGGGAGGGATCGTTCAACACGAGCCTCTTGCGGGCGGCCCTCGAGGCTGCGCCCGACGGCGTCGAGCTCGAGCTCTGGAACGGGCTCGCCGATCTGCCGCTCTACGACGAGGATCTCGACGGCGCCGACGCGCCCGAGCCGGTGCGCCGGCTACGCGAGGCGTGGGGCAAGGCGGATGCGATCCTCTTCGCGACGCCCGAGTACAACGGCTCCGTCCCCGGCGGCCTGAAGAACGCGATCGACTGGGCGTCGCGGCCGGTACGCGCCAGCGCGCTCAACAACAAGACCGTCGCCGTCGTCGGCGCGAGCACGGGACAGTTCGGCGCGCTGTGGGCGCAGCAGGATCTCAAGCGGATCCTCGGCATCGCCGGCGCCCGCGTCGTCGGCACGGAGATCCCGGTCGGCCGCGCGCCCGAGCGCTTCGACGGCGAGGGCCGGCTGCTGGACGGCGAGCTGTTCAAGCAGCTCCGGCTCCACCTGACGACGCTCGCCGCGGGGGCAGTCGCGACGGACGAGCGCATCGCTGCGTAGCGGCGCTACGGGCCCTCGATCGCGATCTCGGCGACTCGCCCGGTTGAAGCATCGATCGCGAAGGAGGCCACTACAGAGCCCGATCGCGGGTATGCGCAGTAGCGGACGGGGTGGTCGCAACCGACGTTCATGACCTTCCGAAGTTGCTGCAGCGTCGAGCCGACGCCGACTCCGGACGCCATCCTGTACCGCGGGGACGTCGTGCTGATCTCGAAGGCGCGGTGACCGCCGTACCCGGAGTAGGAGACGACGAGCTTGGCGTGCGGGTACGGCACCGCCCAGTCCCCTCGCTTCGAGCTGTGTCCAAGGACCGCCTCGACTCGGTCTCTTGGCTCTCCGATGCTCACCGCCCCGACACGGCGGCCGAGCTCGATTCCCGGGCCATGCCATGTCCCTAGCGGCGATCGGGCTGCTGAGCCGCAGCCGCACACCGCAAGGCCGCAGGCCGCAAGAAGCAGGAGCGTCCGCGTCATGCAGCGGAGCTTACGCCCGTGCCGGAGAAAGACGAAGGGCCGCTTTCGCGGCCCTTCAATCCGGTTACCAGCGCGTATTGGCAGAGGCGCTTTCCGGCTCCGACGAGGTAGTTACCCCGGAGCGGCGCGGATCGCGTCGTCCCCTACGCTGGCTAGGCGTTTCCCGAGGTGGTCTCGGGGACTGCGCCTCTACCCGCTGGTACCTCCACTGCCCGTACTGTCTGAAATCACTGCCGGACCACCTCCTTTCCGCGGTAACTGAAATGTAGCGAAGGAAACGGTCAGCGCAAGAGGACACTCAGCTCGAGCCCGCGGTCGAGTGGAACAGTGACGCTCAGGATGTCCGGATCGGCCTGCCGCGCCGCCGAGTACTGGGCGAGCGGGTCGGCGTGCGAGAGGACGTTGTCGGCGACGAAGAGCCCGCCCGGCTCGACGAGCCCGCGCGCGAGACGGAACAGCCGCTCGTAGTCGTCCTTCTCCGCGTCGATGAACACGACGTCGAACACGTCCTCGATCTGTGGAAGGAGCTCGAACGCGTCGCCTTCGAGCAGCTCGGCCCATTGGCTGAGCCCCGCCTCCTCGATGTTCGCGCGCCACGCCTCCGCTTTGCGCGGGTCGTGCTCGAGCGAGAGGACGCGGCCGCCGAGGTGGCGGACGCCGGCGGCGAGCCAGAGCGTCGAGTAGCCGCGCGACCCGCCGATCTCGAGCACCTCGCAGTCGGTCTGCGGCGCGACGAGAGAGAAGAGGAAACGGCCCGTGGTCGGGGCGACCTGGCGCGCGCGCAGCTCCTGCGCGACCCCTTGCTCGCGCTCGGCAGCGTCCTCGCGCTCGAGGCGCTCCATGACGGCGAGAACCCGGTCGTCCAGCATCGCCTCGACCCTATCCTTGGCGACTTCATGCGCGCGGAGCTCAGCATCGAGATCGCCCGGACGCCCGAGGACGTGTTCGCGTACCTCACTGACGTCTCGAACCTGCCCGCCTGGCAGTCGGGCGTGCGCGCAGCGGAGCAGAGGGGCGATCGCATCGAGGAGACGCGCTCGTTCCTCGGCCGCGAGATTCACACGAAGCTCGAGATCCTCGAGAACGACGCGCCGCGCGTGTTCACGCTGAAGGCGCTCGACGGGCCGGTGCGGTTCACCGTGCACCACGAGCTCGAGCCCGCGGGCGATGGCACGCGGCTGACCGTCGTGGCGGAAGGAGACGTGCCCGGCTTCGCGAGCGGCATCGTCGCGCAGCAGGCGAAGCGGCAGTTCTCGAAGGACTTCGCGCGGCTGAAGGAGATCCTCGAGCGCTAGCGCTCGGCCTCGACCGCGGCGCGCACCCAGCAATCCGGGACGTGGTCGTTGACGATCCCCGTCGCCTGCATCGCGGCATAGACGGTCGTCGGGCCGACGAAGCGAAAGCCGGCCGCTTTTAGCCGCTTCGACAGCTCCACGCCGTCGGGTGCGTCGCGGTACTCCCACATCAGCCGATCCAACGGCGCGTCCGTCTCGCGCAGAGCCAGCGTCGCGCGAGCGTTCCCGATCGCCGCCTCGATCTTGCCCCGGTGCCGGACGATTCCCGCGTCGCCGAGCAGCCGCTCGACGTCACGCTCGTCGAACCTTGCGAGCCGATCCGGATCGAACCCGGCGAAGCCGCGCCGGAACGCCTCGCGCTTGCGCAGGATCGTTATCCACGCGAGCCCCGACTGGAACCCCTCGAGGCACAGGCGCTCGTACAACCCGCGCTCGTCGCGGATCGGCCGCCCCCATTCCTCGTCGTGGTACGCGATGTACGCCGGATCGGTCGTCGGCCAGCAACGGATCGGGTCGGGCGCCATGTGACGATTCTCGCTCCCGCGCCGTACGCTTGCCGTGATGAAACGCGTTGTGGCGCTCGCCGCTTCGATGCTCGCGGCCGTTGTTTTGTCGGCCTGCGGTTCATCAGGGCCTGCGCTTGGGTCCCCGCCGCACGGCCCCGGCACCATCCTCCTCGTCGGCACAGGCCCTTCGGGCGGCCTCGGGGTCGACAACACTGACCTCCTCGCTGCGAGCCCAAGTGGACACGTCGTCGACCTGACGTCGAGCGCCGCCGCCGAGGACGACGCAGCGTGGTCGGCCGACGGCTCGCGCGTCGCCTTCGTCCGCCATTCCACGAGCGGACAGAAGAACGGCGGGGTCGCTCTGCAGGTCGGGATCTACGTCTGGTCGCCGGGACACGGGACGCCGAAGCGGATCGCGTCTTGCTCGAAGTACTGCTACGGGAACGAGTTCGCGTGGTCGCCCGACGACCGACAGATCGCCTTCACGTCCCCGGAAAACGGGGGAGTCAAGGTGATGAACGCGGACGGCAGCGACGTACACCTCGTGTGCGAGTGCGGTGGCGGAATCGGCGGGCTGAGGTGGTCCCCTGACGGACGGAAGCTCGTCTTCTCCAACCAGTACGGCTGGGGCTGGGGACCGGTCAACGATCCGCCAAGCAGCGTCTGGATCGCGAACGCGGACGGATCGGGAGCGAAGAGGCTGACGCAGCAGAACTGCACCAGCTTGGCCGACGAGCGAGACCACGACTGCGCGCGTGACACAGCTCCCGCCTGGTCGCCGGATGGCCGGCTGGTCGCCTTCAGCCGTTGGCGCCTCGGTCGTTTCCCGCTGGCGGCGGGGCCGACGGGCGCGCACGGCCCGACCGGGACGACGAAGCAGTCCGGGCCGACGCAGCCTTCGATTACCACGAGCCTCGAAGTCATGCGCGCCGACGGCTCGCACCTCCGGAGCATTTACGACTGCAGCGAGCGTTACTGCGATCAGTTCCTCCCGTCCGTGTGGGCGCCCGACGGCAAAGCGATCGCCTACGCGCCGTTCGCCAATGACAGCGCGCCATCGTCTTTCCGCATCACGACGCTCGCAGGGAAGACGACGACGATCCGCACGTGCGCCGGCTCACGTTGTCTGTCCCCGACGGACCT
>JAWVDC010000129.1:0-2502 GCA_033857715.1 Gaiellaceae bacterium
ACGCAGCGCGCACGCAGGCGTCTACCCGATCGGCGTCGCGGGTGCCGGCTTCAACTCCGGGCCGCTCGTCGAGCTCGCACGCGCCTCGAGGCCCATGTCGCTCCCGCCGAGCACGGCGCCAAGCGCCGCCGCGCGGCCTCCCGCCTGAGCCTGACGACGCGGATCGTGCGGACGACCGACCGGGCTCTCCGCAACGTGCGGCAGTTCCGCTCCCTGCAGCAGCTGCTGGAGCGGGCGGACGTACCGCTGCGCGCCGCGGAGTTCGTGTACATCCAGCTCGGCTGCGCGTTCCTCTTCGCGATGCTGTTCCTCGTCGCCGGCGCGCCGTCGCTCGTGACGCTCGGGGCACTCGTCGCGGGCGGCGCCGTGCCCCGCTTCTTCCTCGGCTTCCGTGCGCGCAAGCGGCTGCAGTCCTTCGAGAACCAGCTGCCGGACCTGCTGATCACGCTGGCCGCCTCGCTCAAGGCCGGGCACAGCTTCCGGCAGGGGATCCAGTCGGTGGTCGAGGAAGGCGCGGAACCTGCTGCCAAGGAGTTCAAGCGCGTGATGACCGAGACGCAGCTCGGGAAGCCGATCGACGACGCGCTCGCGCACATGGCGAAGCGCGTCGGCTCGCCCAACTTCACGTTCGTGATCAACGCGGTCACGATCCAGCGCCAGATCGGCGGCTCACTCGCCGGCCTGTTCGACATGGTCGCGGAGACCGTCCGCCAGCGTCAGCAATTCGGCCGCAAGGTGAAGAGCCTGACGGCGATGGGCCGGATGTCGGCGTACGTGCTCGTCGGATTGCCGTTCTTCATCGCGACGATCGTGACCTTGCTGAACCCGACCTACATGGCGCCGCTCTACCACACCGGTCTCGGCCAGGAGCTGATGATCGGGAGCGTGATCATGATCGGGATCGGCAGCCTGATGCTCAAGCGAATCGCGACCTTCCGGGGGTAACCAGATGCTGCTCGTCATCGCCATCCTCTTCGTCGCCGCAGCTGCGTTCGCGCTGAGCGAAGCCGCCACGTATCCCGCGCGGCTCAAGGCGCGCTCGATCCGGCTTGCGTCGGACTACGGGCGCGTGCGGGTGCCGACGCGCGTCGACGAGAACCTTCGCTTCCGTGAGCGCGTGCTGATGCCGGCGTCGTCGCGGCTCGCATCGATCCCGCTCAAGCTGAACCCGCGGACGAACATCGATGCGATCGCCGCCCGCCTCTTGGCCGCAGGCCTCGCGCAGCGCCTGACCCCGGCTTCGTTTCTCGCGATCAAGGGTGGAGCGACAGTGGGCGGCCTGGTGCTCGCGCTCCTGCTCGCCGCGCTCGTGTCGTTCGCCTCGGCGGTGATCCTCCTCCCCGTGTTCGGGATGATCGGGTTCATCGGTCCTGACTTCATCCTGTCGTCGCGGATCCGCAAGCGGCGCGACCTCGTGCGGAGCGCGCTGCCCGACGCGCTCGACCTGCTCGCCGTCAGCGTCGAGGCGGGGCTCGGCTTCGACGGAGCGGTGACGAAGCTGACCGAGCACATGGACGGCCCGCTGATCGACGAGTTCGGGCTGTTGCTGTCGGAGATCCGCATGGGCGAGTCGCGCCAGACCGCGCTGAAGAACATGGCGACGCGCGTCGGCGCGCCCGAGCTCTCCGCGTTCGTCCGCGCGGTCGTCCAGGCGGACCAGCTCGGGATCTCGCTCGGACGCATCCTGCGCGTGCAGGCCGCCGACACACGGCTCCGCCGCCAGGCGATCGCCGAGGAGAAGGCGATGAAGGCGCCGATCAAGATGCTCTTCCCGACCGTCCTGTTCATCTTCCCCGCGATGTTCGTAGTGCTCCTCGGCCCCGCGCTGATGAACATCCTGCAGGTGCTCTCGTGAGCTCCGAGATCGAGACCGGCTTCGGGACAGGCCTCCGCTCGTTGCTCGAGCGCAAGCAGAACGGCGGCGAGGACCCGGTCGCCGAGGCGCCCGCGGTCGAGGAGGAGCCCCAGTTCGTCGAAGCGCATTCGGCGCCGGAGATCAACGTCGACTCGTTCGTGCACGACCCCGGTCCCGAGGTCGAGAAGCTGCAGGCCGAGCTGCAGGCCGCGCTCAGCCGCGCAGTCGAGTTGCGGGAGGAGGCGCACGCAGCCTGCCGCGCCGCCGCCGAGCGCGAGACCGAGCTCGAAGCTTGGTCGGGCGACCTCGAGACGCGAGCTGCGTCACTCGAGGCCCGAACACAGGAGCTCGAGCGCGAGCAGGCCGCCCTTGTCGAGCGCCACACAGAGATCGTCTCGGAGTACGCGCGCGTCCAGGAGCTTGCGAGCCATGCCGAGACGCGCGTCGAGCAGCTCGCGGGGGTCGAGCAGGAGCGCGCAGGAGCAGCCGCGGAGATGGCGCGCCAGTTGGCGTCCGTCGCGGAGCGCGAACGCGGGCTGAAGCGCGAGCAGGCGGCGTTCGACGCCCGCCAGCAAGAAGCCGAAGCCCGCGTCGCGAACCGCGAGCACACCGTGCGCGAGCGCGACGAGGCGGCGGCGCGCCGCGAG